>JAHHSU010000052.1 GCA_020025035.1 Thomasclavelia sp.
TTTGTATAAATCTCTCTAATCATATTTGACATTTTATCACCTCATTGTAATATATGCACAAAAATAAAAATAAGACAAAATACTTTGTCTTATTTAAGAGCACTATTTAAATAGGAATTAATATATTGTAATAACTCGTTTAAATCAAGTAAGTCTTCATGATAATTACATACTAATGGATGCTGGTCATATTCATCTTTTAACCTATGATATTCTGTTTTGATTTGTTCTAATTCTAATGCCTGATATAAACTTGCATTAACAATCTGCTTTTGTAAAGTTTTAATTCTTTCTTCTAACATTATTAATTCATGAGATTTTTGGATACATGTATAGCTTTTTACGTAATTTTGATACTCATTACTTTGCTTAATAGATTGATTTAAGGCTATAGCAACTGTTCTAATTTGTTGGTTCATACACTCTTCCATTTAATGACCATGTCTTTGCTTCTTCAATATAAACGTCAATGATTTTTCCAATATTAGAAGCATCTCCTTTAACATTTACTAATTTTTGTGTATCTGTATATCCCATTAAAATTGATTCATCTTTTTTTGAATAACCTTCTATTAATACTTTCACTACTTTTCCTACATACTGTTTATTTTTTTCTAAACTATATACATTTACTAATTGATTTAATTGTTGTAAACGTTGTTCTTTTACTGATTTTTCTATATTATCTTCCATTTTTGCAGCAGGAGTTCCAGCGCGTGGAGAATAAATAAATGTATAAGCATTATCGTATTTACAATATTCTACCATTTTTAATGTATCTTCAAATTGTTCCTTTGTTTCATTAGGGAACCCAACAATAATATCCGTAGAAATACTCACATTAGGAATTTTAGCAGTAATTTTATCAAACAATTCCTTATACGAACTTGCAGTATATCTTCTGCCCATAAGTTTTAAAACTTCATCATTACCAGATTGTACAGGTAAATGAATAAAAGGCATGATATTATCATACTTAGCAATAATATCAATCATTTCATCTGAAAAGTCCCATGGATGTGATGTAGTAAAACGAATACGAGGAATACCAGTTTTAGCAACATCTTCTAATAAATTAGAAAATGTATAATTATCTTTAAAATCCTTACCATACGAATTCACATTTTGTCCTAACAATGTAATTTCTTGATATCCATCTTTAATTAACTGTTCTATTTCTTTCATGATATCCTTAGGAAGTCTAGAGCGTTCTTTCCCTCTAGTATATGGAACAATACAATATGTACAAAATTTATCGCATCCATACATAATATTTACCCATGCTTTTAAACGATTATCTCTAGATGCAGGTATATTTTCTACAACGTCGCCTTCTTTAGACCATACTTCTACTACCATTTCTTTAGACATCATTGCTTCTTCTAAAAGTTCCGGTAAACGATGAATATTATGAGTACCAAAAATCAAATCAGTATGTGGATGCTTTTCTAACAAGCGATGCACTACTTCTTCTTCTTGAGCCATACACCCACACATCCCAAATACCATATCAGGTCTTTGTTGTTTGATTCTTTTTAAATCCCCAATTTTTCCAAACACCTTTAATTCAGCATTTTCACGTATTGCACACGTATTTAATAAGACCACATCGGCCTGATCCATATGGCTAGTTTTACTATATCCCATTAATTCTAGTATACCTTGCATTGTCTCACTATCTCGCTCATTAGCTTGACATCCATATGTCTTAATAAAATATGTTTTACCTTTTCCAATATTTTCCATTCTTGAAGGTATATGAAAATCGTCATGAAGAACTTTCACACTTTCTTTCCCTCTTTTTTTAGCCTCTTGTAAAGAAGGTCCCTTGAAATAACTTGAATAATCCTTTTCCATACTATCACCACTTTCTAAGTTAGAATACACGAAAATATGAAACTTTTCAAGTTAATACAATAAAAAAAGCTGATAATAATCAGCTAAATTAAACAATATTTACTAATAAATTAATAGCAGTACGTTCCTTATCATCTACAATCAATTCTTTAAATGATGGGACAACAGTTAAGTCATATCCAGTTGGAACAATAAACCCTCTAGCAATTGCAATTGCTTTAATTGCTTGATTTAATGCACCTGCACCTATAACTACCATTGTAACTGTTTTTTCACTACGAATAATGTTTGCTAGAGCACCTGCTACTAATGATGCGTTTGATTCGCTCGATACTTTCATAATTTCCATAAGCTTTTCCTCCTATGGTCTAATTGTATGAGCGATGTTTTTTAATTATGACTAGATATATATTCTTTCAATATGTTTTGGTAGTAAAGAAACATCATCAAACTCAATAACAACAGCACTTAGCTGTCCATCTCCTTCTTCTATTTCAAATTTTGAGTTTAATCCAGTAGTCATTTTATAGATAATGGACTCTTTAGAACAACCAATTACTCCATCTTTAGGTCCTGTCATTCCAACATCACTAATATAGGCAGTTTGATGATTAATAATTTTTTCATCTGCAGTTTGAACATGAGTGTGTGTGCCAATAACCGCACTCACCCTACCAGTTAAATAATAGGATAACGCTATTTTTTCACTTGTTGTTTCTGCATGAAAATCGACAATATGAATATCCTCATTACACATTTCTAATAACTTATCCATTGCAATAAACGGATTTTCATAATACCCATTCATAAAAGCATTACCTAACAAATTAGTCACTCGTATTGTCTTATTCTTACATTGAAACACTCTAGATCCTATCCCCGGTAGCGTTTTTATTTTATTATAAGGAACAACTAGACACGATGCTTCATCAATAAATTCAAAAATTTCTTTTTTTGCATAGGCATGATTTCCCATCGTCATTGCTTGGATTCCTTCGATAACAAATTCATCATATATTTTTTTAGTAATTCCTTTACCATGTGCTGCATTTTCAACATTTGCAATCACAAAATCAATTTGGTACTTTTGTTTTAACGCATGCAAATGATTACCTATCATTTCTCTGCCTGTTACACCAAATATATCTCCAATAAACAATATTTTCATATTTTCCCTCCAAAAAAAGTAGGATTAACCTACTTTATTTTGCAATTTCATTAGCACGTATTTCACGAACTACTGTTACTTTAATTGTTCCTGGATACACTAGCTCACTTTCGATTTTCATTTTTATGTCGCGTGCTAATTTATGACAACCTAAATCATCTAATTCTTCAGGTTTTACAATTACTCTTATTTCTCTACCTGCTTGCATTACATATGCCTTTTCTACACAGCTAAACTCATTTGCAACTGCTTCTAATTTTTCAAGTCTTTGAATATAATTTTCTAAACTTTCTGATCTACTTCCAGGTCTTGCAGCAGAAAGTGTATCAGCTGCAGCAACTAATATTGCTATAATGGATTTAGCTTCTACATCTCCATGATGAGATTCAATTGAATTAATCACCACTTCATCTTCTTCACATTTACGTGCAATTTTGGCACCTATTTCAATATGACTACCTTCCACTTCATAGTCAATAGCTTTACCAATATCATGTAATAAACCAGAACGTCTAGCTAATTTTTGGTTTAATCCTAATTCTGCAGCCATAATCCCACATAAATGTGCAACCTCTATAGAATGTTGTAACGCATTTTGACCATAGCTTGTTCTAAATTTTAATCTTCCAATTAAAGAAATAATTTTTTTATCTACCTTAGATAATCCTAATTGGAATACAGCATCTTCACCAGCTTGTAACATAATTTCTTCTACTTCATCTTTAGATTTATTTACAACCTCTTCAATGCGACCAGGTTGAATTCGTCCATCACGCACTAAAACCTCCAAAGATTTTTTGGCAATTTCACGTCTTACTGGATCAAATGACGAAATAGTAATAGTCTCAGGTGTATCATCTATAATTAAATCAACTCCTGTTAGTTTTTCTATTGTTCGGATATTACGCCCTTCTCTACCTATAATTCTTCCCTTCATTTCTTCAGAAGGTAAAGAAACTACAGATACTGTTTTTTCAATTACTTCTTCTTGTGAAAATCTATTAATAGCTGTAGCTATAATTTCACGTGATAAAAGTGAAGCCTTTAATTTTGCTTCTTCTTCTTGTTCTTTAACATAAGCAGTAATTTCGTGTTCCATACTTTGTTCAACTTGCTTAAACAATTCATCACGAGCTTGATTTACACTCATTCCAGAAATTTTTTCAAGCTGAGAAAGTTTTTTATTAATTTCAATATTTAACTTTTCTTCTAATTTTTCAATATCTTCAATTTTTTTATCTAATTGAATAGATCTTTGACTATAAGTCTCCTCTTTACTTTGTAATATAATGTCACGTCGATCGATGTTTTGTTCACGTTGAAGCAATTTATTTTCAAAATCTATTGATTGTTGTTTCTTTTCTTTAATCTCTTTTTCTGCTTGCATAATTAATTCATATGATTCAGTCTTGGCATCAACTAATGTTTCTTTCTTAATTGCTTCTGCTTTGATTGTAGCATCATCTATAATTTTCTTTGCAGTACTACTTGCATTTGTTAATTTAAATCTGTAATACAAATACGTCGATACAACTCCTATTAAAATTGCTAAAACATAAGACAAAACGGTCAACAAAATACTATCTAACATAATGTCATCCCCCTATTGTCTATGTTAATATTTCTTTATCATTTTAAACTAATAATTTAAAATTTACAATAACAAATTTATTTAAAATGTAATATTTTTATGCATAGTCTATTTTGACCAGTTTTTGCACATTAAATAGTGTATTATAAATAAAAAAGTTATAGGTTTAATGTCCTATAACTTATTGATCTTTTTCCTTAATTTTTAATTTAATTAATTCGCTAATCTCCTCAAAAACTTCTTGATTATTTTGCAAATATTTTTTTGCATTCTCACGCCCTTGACCTATTTTTTCTCCTTTGTACGAATACCACGCACCACTTTTTTCAACAATATCTAAATCAGTTGCTAAATCTAATACTTCACCATCTTTAGAAATACCTATTCCATACATCACATCTACTGATACAACTTTAAATGGCGGAGCAACTTTGTTTTTTACTACTTTAATATTGACTTTATTTCCTACAATATCCGTACCGTTTTTTATTGCTTCACTTTTTCTTATTTCAATTCGAATTGAAGAATAAAACTTTAATGCGCGTCCTCCAGTTGTTGTTTCTGGATTACCAAACATTATTCCAATTTTTTCACGAAGTTGATTAATAAAAATAATTGTACATTCTGATTTATTTAAACAACCTGATAATTTTCTTAATGCTTTAGACATTAATCTTGCTTGTAATCCCATTTGAGAATCACCCATTTCACCATCTAATTCTACTTGGGGAACTAGTGCAGCTACTGAATCAATTACAATTAAATCGATTGCTCCTGAACGAACTAATGATTCTGTAATTTCAAGTCCCTGTTCTCCACTATCAGGTTGTGACAAAATTAATTCATCTATATTAACACCAAGATTTTTAGCATATACCGGATCAATAGCATGTTCAGCATCAATAAATGCTGCTCTACCACCTTTTTTTTGTACTTCAGCAATTGCATGTAAAGACAATGTCGTTTTCCCACTTGATTCAGGTCCATATATTTCAATAATACGACCTTTAGGATATCCTCCTATTCCAAGTGCTAAGTCAAGTGATAAAGAACCTGTAGAAATAACATCTAGACTTAAATCTGCACGATCACCTAAACGCATGATTGAACCTTTTCCATATTGTTTTTCAATTTGTTTGATTGCTTCTTCTAGTGCTTTTTGATCATTACTATGCTCTTTTTTTTCAGACATAATTATCCCTCCTTTTTTATATTCTTTATTTATTTGCATTTTACTAATTTTGTTATTAAATTATTTTTTGCTATTTCAACTGCTTGTCTTATAATAGATAATCTATCTCCAGATAAAAAACACTCCAATACTTCAATGTCACCACAAAAATTGATGCCAATATAAATTAATCCTACAGGTTTATTTTCCATCGCAGTTGGTCCTGCATTTCCTGTAAAAGAAACACATATATCACTATCAAATAATTTAGTTCCATTTTGACACATTAAATATGCTACTTCACGACTTACTACACCATACTGTAAAACGACATCTTGGCTAATTTCTAGTAATTTTACTTTCATGGAAGTTTGATAACATACTAATGATCCTTTAAAACATGTCGACGCACCTGGTATACAACCAATCTGACTTGCAAAACTTCCAGCTGTAAAACTCTCACAACTTGAAATTGTTAAATTATTTTGTTTTAAAGCACTTAACAATGTTTCCATTACATTGTCTCCAAAATAAAATGTCTATTTTTTAAAAAATACTCTATACCAGAAATAACAGATACAAACGTTGCCACCCATACTAAAATTGTATCCATAGGAATATTCAAGAATGAAAATGGAATATTATTCAATAAAACAGCTATAATAGCTACCATTTGCATTACCGTCTTTGTTTTACCTAATAAACTAGCAGCAATGACAACCTGATGTTGAATAGCTAATATGCGGATTGAATCCACAATAATATCCCTACAAATCATGATTGTGGGTACAATCATATGAATTTTCCCTATACATGCTAACAATATAATCATAGAATTTATTAATAGTTTATCTGCAATTGGATCCATAAATTTTCCAAAGGTTGTGATCAAATGTTTTTCTCTTGCAATTTTCCCATCAAAAAAATCAGTTACAGAAGCTAAAATAAATAAAACTAGGATAGTTAATTGATTAATAGGTAATGTAGTATCTAATATATTTATCTCTCCAGTGATTGGATATATAAATAAAATAATAATAATTGGTACTAAAAGTATTCTAAATATAGTTAATTTATTGGGTAAGTTCATGAATTACTCCTTTATGATATTAAATATGATATCTTGAGGTGCGGGTTTTTCTTCATCTTGTGATAAGTCTACCTCTACTCCATTTATATAATAGTGATGATTAACGTTATTTCCATTTCTCAACTCAATTTTTTGTGTAGTAGCTACGTCAAATTCAAGTACTACTTCTTGAAAAGGTTCATTACCACTTGGTCCATAAATTTGTGCTTTAAAATCTGGATATATTTGATCATTCACTGTTAATTGGGACCATGTTTTAGAGCCAAAATCTATCTTAAACTCAATTTTTTGTTCACTAGATGGTACAACAACATTAAACGTATATGGTGCAATTCTTTGAATAGATAATTTGGTTTTTTCATCAGTTTGCTCATTAGTATTACTATCACTAGATGTATCAGTATTTTCATTTATACTATCAATTTGACCAACATCACCAATTACATGTGTATTAGAAGGTTCACTAAATGATGAGTTATCTAAACTTCTACTTAATTTTATACCATACCATACCATAACTACAATAAATATAACTAGTAAGGCAATAATCACGTATCGTATAAAATGTAATCCTAGATGATTCTCATATACTTTTCTTGTAGGTGTATAACAAGATTTAACATTTCTTTTACAATTAGAACTTTTTTTCGTAGTAGCACTCTTTAATTCATCTAGTTGAATCTCTCTTGTTAGCATTTCATACGATTCAATATATTTAGTTGAATCAATATTTAAATAATTTGCATATTTTTTTAAATACATCTTTATGTATTGTTCATCACCTTTATACTTATGAAAATTACCCGCTTCTATATCTTTCAATACAGATATGGCTATATGTGTAGATTTACTAATGTCGTCTAATGATATGTTTCTTGCTTTTCTTTCTTCTAGCAAGGCTCTACCTAATTCCTCCACAATGTCCCTCCTATCCTAATTAAATATAATTGCATTGTTAACGTTTTGATTAATTATATCATATTTTAATTAAAATATACAACCTACATAATAAAAATATCATGATTATAATGTAGTGTTACAATTGATGTGAGACAAATAAAAATAAAAAAAGAGAGAAAATCCTGTATAATTGAAGTAAGCAAAAATCAAATACGAAAG
>JAHHSU010000053.1 GCA_020025035.1 Thomasclavelia sp.
GATTAGATATTGGAATTACGTCAGTAGGTTATGGAGTAATTGATGTAAGTAGTAGTAAAATAGTAGACTATGGAGTAAGATTATTTAAAGAGTCTAGTGCAGATTCTAATGTAGATAGGAGAACTAAAAGAGGAGCAAGAAGACTAAAAGCTCGTAAACATAATAGGTTAGTAGAAATGAAAGCATTGTTACAAGAAAGTGGATTAATGTCTGATTCATTTGTATATCTAGATAACCCATATAGCTTAAGAGTAAAAGGATTAACAGAAAAATTAAATAATGATGAATTGTGCACAGCAATTTTATATATTACAAAAAATAGAGGAAATAGTTTAGAAACAGTAGAGGATGAAGAAAGTAGCAAAAAAGATACAGAACAATCAAATGCTGAGCAATTAGCAAGCAATGATGATTTGTTAAAATCAGGAAAGTTTATTTGTGAAATACAATTAGATAGATATGAAAAAGAAGGAAAAATTCGAGGAATTCATAACAATTTTAGAACAAAGGATTATGTCAATGAATTAAAAGAAATATTAGCGCATCAAGATATTGAAGAATCTACAATTTCTAGGATTATAGATTTAGTAGAACGTAGAAGACATTTTTCTGAAGGACCTGGAAGCATGAAATCACCAACAATATATGGAAGATATATTCCTTTAGAAAATGGTGAAGTAAAATTCGTAGAGTTAATTGAAAAAATGAGAGGGAAATGTAGTTTATATCCTGATGAAAAAAGAGCACCTAAGATGAGCTTTAGTGCAGAACTATTTAATCTTTTAAATGATTTAAATAACTTAACAATTGATGGCCACAAGATATCTATTGAAAAAAAGGAAGAAATTATTGAGATAGTAAAGACAAAAAAATCTATAACAGTATTAAAAATTTGTAAAATATTAGGAGTTGAGCCAGAAAAAGTAAGTGGTTTTAGAACAAATAAAAATCATAAGCCAATCATTACAGAATTTAAAGGATATAAAAAGTTATATGATGTTTTTAGTAAAACTAATCAAAAAGAATTATTAGAGGATATTGATTTATTAGATCAAATAATCGAAATATTAACTGAAACTAAAGTAATAGAAGAACGTTTTAAATATTTGCATGAGTTAGATTCTAGATTAAGTGATGAATTATTAAACATGTTATCTAAATTGGAAGGAATATCAGGATATCATTCTTTATCATTAAAGGCAATTAGAGAGCTAAATCATGAAATGTTAGTAAGTGAATATAATCAAATGCAAATCATTCAAAGAAAAGATAATCATGCAAATAATCTATGTAATTTAAAAGGAAAAAAGAATATTGAAGCGGATGATACTGCTATATTAAGTCCAGTTGCAAAACGTTCTATTCAAGAAGCAATCAAAGTAGTTAATGCATTAAGAAAACGTTATGGCGAATTTGATTCGATTGTCGTAGAAATGACACGAGATAAAAATTCTGAAGAACAAAAAAACAGAATTAAAGCTATGCAAAAGAAATTTGAAGAAAAAAATAAAAGAGCACAAGAATTAGTAGGTGATAATGTCATTTTAAATGCTAAACTAAGAGATAAATTAAAATTATATGAGGAACAAAACGGAAAATGTATTTATACGTTAGAACCTATCGATTTAAATTTATTAATTAATGATCCAACAGCTTACGAGATAGATCACATCATTCCAATCTCTATTTCATTTGATGATTCTATGCATAACAAAGTTTTAACAACTAGAAAAGGAAATCAAGAAAAAGGACAACAAACACCAGTAGGAGCATATCAAAACAATTCATTTACATCAGGAGATTTTGTTCAGTATTGTGCAAATGTATTAGACTTATATAAAAATAAGAATATTACGTCTAAGAAAAAAGATTATTTATTATATGACAAAGACATAACTAAATATAGTAATATTAAGGAATTCATTAATCGAAATCTTGTTGATACTAGTTATGCTAACCGTGTAGTATTAAACACATTAACAAAGTATTTTAAAGCAAATGACATTGATACAAAAGTACATACAGTTAGAGGACAAGCTACAAATCAATTTAGAAAGCGTATAGGATTACGTAAAGATCGTGAAGAAGATTATGGACATCATGCTATTGATGCATTGATTGTAGCATCAATTAAAAAGATGCATTTATTTGATAAAGTATTATCTAGATATCAGTATAACGATTTAGTAAATGAAGAAACTGGAGAAGTATTTAATATATTAGATGATAAAGATTATTTTGATACATCTTATTTATCATTTATTAATGAATTAAAAAATCTTCAAGTTAAAAAAATATCTCATAAAATTGATACTAAACCTAATAGACAAGTATCTGATGATACAATTTATAGCACTCGTTTAGTAGATGGAATAGATAAAGTTGTCAAAAAATATCCTGATATTTATGATCCCAAATTTTTTAAATTAGCTAATGATATTTTAAATAATGAGTATAATAAATATCTTATGGCACAACATGATCCAAAAACTTTTAGTAAGCTAATTGATATCGTATTAGATTTTAAGGAAAGATATAAAGGCGATGGCAAAATATTAAATATTGAATTAAAGGATGACGAACAAAAATATAAACTAAATAAAATTAACCCATTTTACGAGTATAAAGAACAGCATGGTTATGTTACTAAATATTCAAAAAAGGGGAATGGTCCAATTATTACTGCAATGAAGTATTTTGCTGGAAGTTTAGGAAGTTGTATTGACATTACAAATAATTATGAAACAGTAGATAAAAAAGTTGTTTTATTACAAATTTCTCCGTATCGAACTGATTTCTATTTATCACCAACAGGAAAATATACATTTGTTACAGTAAGATATAAAGATGTTCGATATAGTAAGAAAAAAGGTAAATATTATATTGATAAGACATGGTATCAAAATGAGAAAATAAAGAAAGATATAACAGATGATTATCAATTCCAGTTTTCGTTACATCACGATGAAATAATTGGAATTACAAAAAAATCAGGAGAAGAACTAATATGTGATAATGGTACATTATTAGATGGTTTTTCTAATCAACATAATGGTAGAATTTGCGAGCTTGTGAAATTTACTGCAACAAGTAATGATAAAAATAATGTGATTGAAGTTAAACCAATTCATTATTATGAAAAAAAACGATTAATGGTTACTATGGGGAAAATAGCAAAACTAGAAAAATATGCAACGAATGTTTTAGGTGATGTGTATAAAATTGAAAATTCAGACTTGAAATTGGAGTTTTAAGATGCTATAATAATTTTGGTCAAAGTATAGCAAAATTTCTGATGACCTAGTAAAACAAGGGTTTATCCCGGATTCAGACTCGTAAGAGTCTTTTTCTTTTTATATGGGATATAAAGTAGTATATATAGAAGATAGTGAACATTTAAAGTTATATCTAGATAATTTAAAAGTAGATACTTCTAAAGGGGAGGTCACTATTCCATTATCAGATATATCTGTTCTAGTAATAGATAATAATAAATCAAACCTAAGTATTCCTTTAATTAATAGATTAACAGATTTTAATGTAAGTGTAATTATGTGTGGTATTGATCATTTACCAAAGAGTTTTTTATTACCATTAAATGGACATTATTCTCAAAGTGGTAATTTATTTAAACAGATTGCATGGAAAGAAGAAGATAAAAAACTAATTCATCAGCTAATTATTAGAGCTAAAATATATAATCAAATTGAAATTTTAAAGAAAAATAATAAGAGTCTAGATGTAATTCAAAAGTTAACAAAATATCGTTATGAGGTGAATTTAGGAGATACAACAAATAGAGAGGGATTAGCAGCTAAAATGTATTTTAGAGAGATGTTTGGTGACAATTTTACTAGATTTGATGATGATGTGATTAATGCGGGGTTAAATTATGGGTATAGTATTTTTAGGTCATTAATTTCTTCTATTGTGATTTCTAAAGGATATATTTTGAACTTAGGATTTTTTCATATTGGAAAAACAAATATGTTTAACTTAAGTGATGATATTATTGAGGTATTTCGACCAATTGTTGATGATTTTGTATTAGAAAATCTTTATGACGAAGTAATATTTAAACGTGAACATAGATTGTCATTAATAAAATTAGTAACATGCAAGGTCGAAATTGATGGACGAAAGCAAACCATTCCAAATGCAATAAGTATTTATTTTGAATCGTTATTAAAAGTGATGGATACCAAAAAATACGATGATTTTGTTTTTCCTTTACCATATTATTATGATTTATGAGTTTATGAGATTAATGGTTTTTTTCGATTTACCCACTACAACTAAATCAGAAATTAAAACATATACTAAGTTTAGAAAATATTTAATAAAAAATGGGTATATAATGCTTCAGTATTCGGTATATAGTAAAATTTTTCCAAATCGAGAAGCAGTTGTTTGCCATGTAAATAGTCTACGTAAAAACGTACCAAAAAATGGGAATATTCGTATTATGATGATTACAGAAAAACAATTTACTCGAATGGAATTAATTGTCGGTGGAAAATCTAATCAAGAACAAATAATTAACGAAGAGCCATTCATTATATTATGAGAAGATTGACAATCAGTAAGGGAAATAAAATAATACATCTAGATATTAATAAAATAAAAGTAATTTATGGTTTTGATTATCCTACATCATATGAGTTATATGAAACAATTAAATCTTATTTTTCTAATATGGAACAAAGTGAATATAGTGAGTACAACAATTGTAACTTAGAAATAAAATTAGATAATAAACTAATAGATACTAAGAAAACATTCTTTTTTGAACTAGAAGATGGATTTATGTGTAACGAAGATTTAAAATTATCTTCTAAATCATTGACAGTACAATATTTAACTCACGAATTACAAAAAATAGATTATTATGATACAATACATTCCATTAATTTGTTATTACAGTCTTTAGCTACTGAAATATCAAATAATCTTGATATTATAAAAGTGAATATACCTGATTTAAATATTAAACAAATCATCAAATTATGTGAAGTATATATGATAAAGGAAGAGCTAATTCTAAATCAGTATGATTTAAATTATGAAGAAAAGATTTTATTTCAATTAACTATGTTAAAGCCAATTATTGAGTCTTTACATAAAGATCAATATATTGTTATATTAAATTTACCTATTATCACAAGTACGATATTAAATGCATTAAATAATGTAAATAATGGATTGTTTATTATTTTTACACTTCATAATCATTCATTATTAAATTTAGAGGATTATTTTTTACTAGGAAAAAATTTTTCTATAGATTTAGCTAATGATAATGATATTTATTATAATATTTGTTTACATAATAACAAATCATGGACATTAATGGAGGGAAAACAATATATGAAAGATTTTTTAGAAAATAAGGATACTTGTGAAGTTAGATTTATTAAATCTATTATAAAATAAACTATTTTTTTATTTTCAAAATTATGATAATATGATTTTGAGGTTTTGCTACCATCAGAAATTTTGCTATACAGAGACTATTTTTAGCAACAGTCATTTCTTGATTAAGTTTTGCTACCATCAGAAATTTTGCTATACAGAGACAGCGACAGCTACTGTTGCTGCAGTTGTTGCGTTTTGCTACCATCAGAAATTTTGCTATACAGAGACTATACTCCTTTCATGTATTCTATCTCTAGTGTTTTGCTACCATCAGAAATTTTGCTATACAGAGACTATCTTTTGCAAGTTTACCGACTGCTAAACGTTTTGCTACCATCAGAAATTTTGCTATACAGAGACTCTTAGGTTATCATTAGCTAAGTTGATATTGTTTTGCTACCATCAGAAATTTTGCTATACAGAGACCTAGGAAGTCATGCCCACTATCTGCACCGTGTTTTGCTACCATCAGAAATTTTGCTATACAGAGACTAAAACAAATGTTTACATTAGTATTTAATAGTTTTGCTACCATCAGAAATTTTGCTATACAGAGACTGCAGCTTCCTTATTTGTTTGTGCAACTTCGTTTTGCTACCATCAGAAATTTTGCTATACAGAGACTCATCGTTACTGATGTAACATGGGAGACATGTTTTGCTACCATCAGAAATTTTGCTATACAGAGACTTGGTAACATCGATTTGCCCTTTTGGCACAGTTTTGCTACCATCAGAAATTTTGCTATACAGAGACATATGCAAGATTTTTATGATGAATACAATAGTTTTGCTACCATCAGAAATTTTGCTATACAGAGACACCACTTCCAGTTGAACCTACAAATAATCCGTTTTGCTACCATCAGAAATTTTGCTATACAGAGACCTAGTACTTTGCTTAATTTAATGAAACAGGATTTTGCTACCATCAGAAATTTTGCTATACAGAGACCGTCTATTGCTCCGTTTATAACGCTTATTAGTTTTGCTACCATCAGAAATTTTGCTATACAGAGACCATACAATTATTAAATAATAATTATACATAGTTTTGCTACCATCAGAAATTTTGCTATACAGAGACGTCATTTGCTATAAATAAAGCTAATCGTAAGTTTTGCTACCATCAGAAATTTTGCTATACAGAGACTAACCCACTTTTACAAAGTTTAGGTGGAATGTTTTGCTACCATCAGAAATTTTGCTATACAGAGACCCTTATTCAATATAGGTTGTTCGCCAATGTGTTTTGCTACCATCAGAAATTTTGCTATACAGAGACCTTTATTTAAAATAGGTTGTTCGCCAATATGTTTTGCTACCATCAGAAATTTTGCTATACAGAGACCCAAAAATCAAGAGTTCGGTTGTTATTAGAGTTTTGCTACCATCAGAAATTTTGCTATACAGAGACTTGATACAAAATCAAAATTGAAATACGATTGTTTTGCTACCATCAGAAATTTTGCTATACAGAGACTCGTACATTTAATGATACACGGTCAGATGCGTTTTGCTACCATCAGAAATTTTGCTATACAGAGACTTGGATTATGGAAGACCCTACAAACGTTAAGTTTTGCTACCATCAGAAATTTTGCTATACAGAGACTACCATTGTGTGCTTTTGCTACATATGACGGTTTTGCTACCATCAGAAATTTTGCTATACAGAGACAAATGATAAATAAATTAATTCAGCAATACAGTTTTGCTACCATCAGAAATTTTGTTATATTAAGACACGAAGGAGGAATATTATTGTGAAAGCAAACAGAATGTGGTTGT
>JAHHSU010000054.1 GCA_020025035.1 Thomasclavelia sp.
CCACATGCATTGCTTAATTCATAAATTTATGTGTCCAGGATTCTTTGTACATATCGTAATCTATAGATCATTTAATTTAGGAATAAGTATTATGCTTTGTATTATTTTAAATATATGATATCTAAGACAGGTAAGTTATATTTTTGATTAAATATATAGTATTTATGACATATATAGAGTATAATATATGTAAATGAGGTGATAAGTTATGTTTTATTATGGAGTAGGTTACGAATTAGTTTTAATTGGTTTTATTATTATGATGCTAGCACAATGGAAAGTACAAGGATCATATCGTAAATACAGTAAAATTAAATCAAGGAGTGGACTAACTGGATATGAAACTGCAAGAAGAATTTTAGATCAAAATGGCTTATATGATGTAGAAATTAAGATGATTCCAGGAAGTTTAACTGATCATTATAATCCTTCAACTAAAGTAGTTAATTTATCTGAAGATATATATAATGGGGATGGTATTGCATCTATTGCAGTAGGAGCTCATGAGGTAGGACATGCAATTCAACATGCATCAGGATATAATATGCTAGTGATGAGAAATGCAATATTGCCATTTGTTAACAAACTTCAATTACCTGGAATGATTGCTTTGTTGATTGGTATTCTTACATCAAAATATAACATTGCACTTATAGGTGTTATTTTGATAAGTGGAATACTTGTATTTCAATTATTAACATTACCAGTTGAAATTAATGCATCGTCTAGAGCTTTGCACATTTTAGAACAAGGGATGATAGATAGTGATGAAGTTCGTGGTGCAAAATCAATGCTTACTGCTGCAGCACTTACTTATGTAGCATCTGCAATTTCTTCATTGTTACAAGTTTTAAGGTTATTTTTAGTTATTCAAAATAATCGAAACAATGATTAAACCTTCGTTTGAAGGTTTTTTTATTACAATATGATCCTAAATGTTATATAATAATTTGTGGAGGTTTATATGAAAAAATATAAAATTAATATAATTCTTTGTGTATTATCTATTATTTTTATTATCATAGGAACTTTTATGTATGTAGTACATATTCCATATCATAATGAAAAAAAATCAATTAATACTAATAAATATCAGATTATGGAACAGTATGATATTCCACAATTTAATACTTTTGAACAATATAACGGACAAGCTGTATATTATATTGGAACTACTGATGAGTATGTATATGTTTTTAATACTGATCATACTACTTTAGTAAAAGTAAACAAAAATCAATTACAAGAAGATAAGGTGAAACATTATATACGTGATAATGAAAAAATGGTGGATCCTATTTCATTGACGTTTGGCTATGAAAATGGTGTACTTACCTATAATTATACACAAAATAGCGAAATTTCTATATATATGTATTTTAATGCAATAACTGGGGATTTAATTAAAATTTATGAATTTGGAGATAATGGAAAATATGAATAATTATTTAAGAGAATATAACCTTGTTGATTTACAAGCATTATCCATATTAAAATATAAACAACTTGGTATAAGTGAAGATGAATTAATTGTTTTATTGGTTATTCATACTTTAAAAAAAGCAAATTTTAAAACAATTACGCATGAATTAATAGGAGAGTACGTAACTTTTGATAAAAAGAAGATTGATACATTATTAGTAACATTAGTTAATAAAAACATGATTTCTTTAGTAGGAACAAATGTTTCATTAAATTCTTTTTACAAGAAATTATTTCATGAACAAGTTACAGTTTCAAATAACAAAAATGAAGGTGTAAACTTAGTAGAAGCCTTTGAAAACGAATTTGCAAAAGCATTAAGTCCTATGGAATTAGAGACGTTAAAAGAATGGAAACAAACTGGATATAGTGATGAAATGATATTAGGTGCTTTAAAAGAAGCAACTCTACATAATGCTCATTCATTTAGGTATATTGAAAAGATATTAATTGATTGGACAAAAAATGGTGTAAAACGTTCAGGAAGAGAAAGAATTGTACATAATCATGATGATGAAGAATTAGTTGAATATCAATGGTGGGATGAAGATGATTAAGAAAAAAAGAGATTTTATATTAGATACATTAGAACAAATGTATCCTGATGCACATTGTGAGTTAAATCATAGTAATGTGTTTCAATTATTAGTAGCTGTAATGTTATCTGCTCAAACAACAGATCGTAGTGTAAACCAATTAACCTCAAAATTATTTATGAAGTATCGTTCAATTGAGGATTTTGCAAATGCGTCACTTGAAGAATTAGAAAATGATTTAAAGACAATAGGATTATATAGAAATAAAGCTAAATCAATTTCGATTACATCAAAAAAAATACTACATGATTATAATGGGGTAGTTCCTCAATCTAAAGAGGAATTAATCAAATTACCAGGTGTTGGAGGCAAAACAGCTAATGTAGTACTATCTGTTGGTTTTGGTATTCCAGCATTGGCTGTAGATACACACGTAGAAAGAATATCTAAACGTTTAGGTTTTGCAAAAGAAGAAGATAGTGTAATCGTTGTAGAACAAAAATTATGCAAAACAATACCAAAAAGTAGATGGAATCATGCTCATCATCAATTCATATTTTTTGGGAGATATTTTTGTAAAGCAAAAAATCCTAATTGTGTAGTTTGTCCGTTTACAGAAATTTGTAAAGAAAAAAAATAATGATGTAAGATTATATAATTAAAAAATAGACTATTATGTCTATTTTTTAATTACTAAGGTTTTGTATTAAATTATTTAAGAGGTATATGTAAGATGATACTGTATAAACAGTAATCACCTTTTTTATTGGTTATTAACAAAGCCTCATCAGTAAATAACTATTTGGCTTATAGTTATTATAAAATAAGATTAATGATTCGATGAGTTAGATTCATGATTAGAATTAGAGCTTGTCTGTTTAGGTAAATACACAACATACACAACATCGTAATCACCTTTTGTAATAATTGATGCAGAGTATTTTTGGTCAATTGTACCATCATTATAATTTTGAGGTTTAAATTTATTTAAATCTGTACTACTTAGATTAATTTTTTCATTTAAATTACCATCAAATTTTGCTGTTCCAAGTAATTCACCATCAATGCTATCTTTATAATATTTAACTAGAAATGAATCGGTATTATCTATTTTTACTGCATATGAAATTTCATTTGATTTAATAGTTGGAGATTTTTCTCTACTATAGAAACCAACAACATCAACAGATTCAGTTGGTGTGTAATCTAAATTGAAAGTTGGATTTTCATCTGTTTTAGTATAGAGGATACTTCCAGTGGATTGTGATCTCACTTCTACTGTATATACTGGTTTTCCAAATATGTCTGTTGTTTTTTTGTCTTCAGCTGAATTATCATATGGTTCAAATGCAACAGATAGAGAATTTGGTTCACCACTTACAGTAAATGATGATAATTTATTAAGACTTGAAATTAATGATAAATCAGTTGGTGTATTATCTTTTTTAAACCATGCTGTGATGATATTATCTGGTGGTGTATCTGCAGTTGGTTTTGCATAAGGTGTAATACCTTTAATCATTTGATCTTGAACAACACCTTCAGGTTGAGTATATGTTCGCTTTGTAGTACCGTTTTGTGCTTTATTTAATAACATACCGCAAATTCTTTGTGGATAGTGAGGGATATCTCCATAAGGATATTTTCCTTTTTTAGTAATTGCATCTCCATAGTATCCAACCCATACTGATGCAGCATAGTCTTCAGTGTATGCAGACAACCAACAATCACGGTTAACACCGACAGGAATTCCATATTTTACTCCTTCGTCTCCCCAATCACTAGTACCTGATTTTCCTGCAACATCATATGGAATATTCATCCCTTGATACATAGATTTTGTATAGGATTCCATGACTTTTGTAATCATAAATGCACTATCTTCACTAATTGCACGTTTGGGTTCTTGTAATTTGTTATGGATATCTATTTTTTCTCCAGTTTCTTTAATTATTATATAATCTATTGTATGAGGTTTAATATAATTTCCACCATTTGATAAAGCAGCATAGGCTGCTGCTAATTGGATTGCAGTAACTCCATTTTTCCAACCACCAATTGAATAAAGTGCATTAAATTCTTCATCAGACATATCAAACCCAAATCCTGAAAGGTATTGATTCATTTTGTTAATTCCTACTTCGTTAATGACGTCCTCTACAGTATGAATAGCTGGCAAATTGTAAGAATTAGCTAATGCATCAGTTAACAATATATCTTGGTTTGTTCCTGGTCCATTCCAGTTTTTTACAGTATGTCCAGTTGATGGATCACTCCAAGGTGCGTCTGAAACACTTTGTCCAGTAGACCAGTTTAAAAATTCAAATGCACTTGCATAAGAAATAATTGGTTTTAATGATGAACCAGGTTGTTTTTTTTCTAATGCTTGATTAACTCGTTTATCTGTTGGAACATTTTCATTAAAGTAATCTCTTCCCCCAATTAATGCAATAATTTTTCCACTTGTTGTATCCTGAATACTTGCAGCTAATTGGATATCATCATTTGCGAAATTAAATATTTCTCCAGAGGCAATTTGATCACTATAATCCTGTAACTTTGAATCTAAAAATGTATGAATTTCAACAGGCGTAGAAGATACATCAAAATCTTTTAGTGATGGGTATGCTTTAGTAAACGTTGGATCTTTTGTGTAATCATCTAATTCGCGAAGAACAGTATCAATATATCCTTGATAATGATTAATTTCTGTTAAAGTATTTCTTTGTAGCATATTTTCTACTTTAATACTTTTTGCAGCTTCCATTTCTTCTTTTGTGATATAACCATGACGATACATTAAATCAAGTACAACATTACGACGTTTAGTAGCTTTGTCTAGGTTATAGTAAGGATCAAATGCATCTGGTGCATTTAGCGTTCCTGCTAGAAGTGCAGCTTCTGGTAAAGTTAGTTGTTGAACATCTTTATTAAAATAGTACTTTGCTCCTGCTTGGATTCCTAATGTGGATAATCCTCTACCAAATGCAATTTTATTTAAATATAAGGTTAGTATATCTTCTTTACTTACTACTTTTTCTGCATTAGTAGCTAGAAATATTTCTCCTATTTTACGTTCCCATTTATTAACAGATTCATCAGAATAAAATGATTTTTTAATTAACTGTTGTGTAATAGTAGAGCCTCCACTTGTAATACCACCATTAGCGATATTTCCAACAGCTGCTTTTAGGATACGTGGTAAATCAAATCCATTATGTTCAAAAAACCTTGAATCTTCAGTAGCAACAACTGCATCTACTAATACTTGTGGTAAATCATTATAGGATACATTTACACGTGTTCCACTATTCATGCTTCCCAATGTATAAATTACTTTCCCTTCTGAATCGTAGATAGGGGATGGTTCGTTGGAATAAAGTTTTTCTTTATCAAATTCTAAGTGTGAGGTAATTCCTGTCACAATTTTTAAACCATACAAGCTACAACAAATTATAATTGCTGCAAAGGTCCAACCTAATACCTTTAAAATTTTTTTCTTAGTCTTAGTATTTTTGCTTTTTTGTTTATTATTTTTATTAGTTGCTTTTTTTCCGTTTGATGACATATTTATTCCTCCTTGAAAAACAATTGATCTACTATATCTAAATAGTCTAATTCTGGTCTAAATCCTTGTTTAATTAAATGTCCGTGTTTTTTGATTTCATCATATGTAAATGAGTGTTTTGTAGTGTTATAATACTGTTCTATCACATAATGAGCATCAATTAAATATACTTCATGTATTTTAGAAAATGATATAATTAAAAATGCTAACCCTCCATGACGTAGTACATTATTAAGGTGATCAATTTGGTGTTGATGTATATTTTGAAAAGGAAAATTATTTTTTTGACATTCTTTTGCTTCAAAATCGATGTATTTCCCTTTATAAATACCGTTATAATCAGTTGTACTCGGTACTTTAAAATATGCCTCTACAATTTTAGCAGCATTACGGCAAGGATAATGTACTTTTACAATCTGAATTGGAGTTGGTTTTTTGTGAACAATAGCTAAATCATTGACTAGATAGTATTCATTGGATGCATTAAGTGCATTTTCTAGTGAATATCCTCTTCCTGATTTGCTTTGTTTAATTGGATTAGTAGTACCACTCCTCTTGGCTCCATTAGGGTATTTAATCATTTTTATCACCATGTCTATTATACTGTTTTTTTGCTTTTATGGAAAGTAATTTAAATAAATTCTATTTTAACTATTGAATTTATTTGTAAAATTTGCCAAAATGAAATGGGGGTGGAATGATGCATAACAAAATACAATTAACACCAAAAAAAATATTAGATAAAGAATTTAAGATTGATTTTAAAGGATATAATGCAACAGAAGTAGATTATTTTTTAGACACTGTCTTAGAAGATTATGAATATTTTAATGAAATGTTAAATGAGGCTAAACAAAAAATTGAATCTTTAGAAGCAGAAAATGAATTATTAAATTCTAAGATTAGTAAATTAGAAGGTGAAAAAGGAATATATGAAGATAATATTCAAGCATTAGAAGAACAGTTATCACCACAAGTTGATTTAATACAACGAATTTCATTATTAGAAAAGGCGGTTTTTGGATCTAAACCAAAATAATAAAACATTATTTTGGTTATTTTATTTTCTTATAAATATAATGTATAAAGTAAATAGACATTTAAATTAAAATAAACTTATTATTTATATAGTTTAGTAAAAGGATTTTGTAAGAAATGATATTGAGTTTTAGTAATGGTATTGTTATAATAATGATGGCTATTGAGAGATTGTTGCTGCTAGAAATAGTAGAGGAAAGTCCAGGCTCGCACAATCTGTGATGATTGTAGTTTGGGTGCATAACAAATAAATAAGTTATGGCAGTGTGATTTGTACATGCTGACGACAAACCTAAGACCTAAGCTTTTTAGTATGGTTGATAAGTAATAAAGTGCCACAGAAACGATGTTTGGTTGAAAAATCAAAATGAAAAGAGGTAAACTCCGCCTGCGAGAAACCCAAATTTGGTAGGGGAATTAGATGAAGGGAATTGAACTGACATCTAGACACAAATGTGTAGATAAATAACAATCTGAAAAACAGGACTTGGCTTATCAGAAATAGCCTTTTTTATTTTGTATAAATTGTAAAATAAAGTGTCAGTATTGAATAAAAAAAATGCACCAGTTATA
>JAHHSU010000055.1 GCA_020025035.1 Thomasclavelia sp.
ATCACACATTACATTGATAGCTATATACTAATTCATTTTACTTTAAACACTAAAAAAAGAATCTAAAGTGTCTATAGTCACTTTTAGATTCTTTTAAAACAAACTCTACTCTTCACAACAACAACCATGACTTCCATGACAACATTCATGTTCATCATGATCACATTCACACTCATCTTCTACCATAAATCCATTAAAAACTTCTTCAATCATATCCCATTCTTCAGGTGACTCTATATCATACAATCCGCCTTGTTCATCATAAGAAGAAGCAAAAACAGTTGGTTGTTCTTCACTTGGATCATAGTATAGTACATATTGTTTTTCTGTTTCATCGCAATTAAAAGTAAATAATACCTCTAAAACTCGTTCATTTCCATTTTCATCTGTTACTACTATTTGATTTGCATCCATATTTTTTCTCCTTTAATTTCTATCTAAATAACCTTGTAAAATAGTGACTGCAGCCATTTTATCAATAACTTGCTTTCTTTTTTTTCTTGAAACATCAGCAAAAATCAATGAATTTTGTGCAACCTTAGTTGTTAATCTTTCATCCACTAATATCACATTAATCCCTGCTATTTGTTTTTCAAGTTCTTCTTTAAAATCAATCGAGATCTGACCACGAATTCCAACATCTCCATTCATATGTTTTGGTAATCCAAGTACAACTGTAGAAACATTTTGTTGATTACAAAGTTCTTTTACACGTTTAATAGCTAAATCATATCTATCTTCTTCAAACCTAAATGTTTCTACACCATGTGCGATCATTCCTAGTGCATCAGATATTGCAATTCCTAAGGTTTTAGAACCTAAATCTAATCCAATTATCTTTTCCATTATTAGTCCTTCTCCATATAGGATTTAACTAATTCTTCAATAATTTCATTACGATCAATCTGTTGAATAATTGCACGTGCCCCTTTATGACTTGAAATATATGCAGGATCATTTGAAATCAAATATCCAGCAATTTGATGTACTGCATTGTATCCTTTTTCTTCTAAAGCCAACACAACTGTTTGTAAATTAGAGCGTATTACTTCACGTTTGATATCTTCGGCACTAAACACTCTAGTTACTGAAACGTCTTTTTGCATATCAACACTCCTCTTTCTAATTTATACAATAATTCTACACTATTTCTCCATAATTTGCTACTATAATTGTTTTTTTATTGCCTCTACCCCTTGATTTACTAACGAAAGCTCTTTAGTTCCTCCTTGTGCAAAGTCAGGTTTTCCTCCACCACGACCATTAGATACTTGACATGCCACTTTAACTAAATCTCCCGCTTTTATTCCTTTTTGGTTTAAATCTTGGCTAACACATACATAGTATGTTGCTTTATCCTCTTCAATATTAACCAAACATATTACCCCACTATTTAATTGATTTTGATATTCATATGCTAATTGTTTTGCACTAGCTTGTGATAAATGATTAACACTTACACATAAAAATGAAATACCATTTATTAATTCAACATTACTTAATTTTTCTTTTACTTCTATACTATTTAGTTTACTTTGCAATTTTTCATTTTCCTTTTTTAGAATTGTTAATTCACTTATTAAATTTTCAATTTTAGTTTCAATATTATGATGGTTATTTAATTTTAAGATTTTAGAAATATTTTCTACTAATTCATTTACTTTTAATATAGACTCATATGCAACGTTTCCAGTAACTGCTTCAATACGTCGAATTCCTGAACCAACACTTTCTTCCATTTCAATTTTAAACAATCCTATTGTTGATGTATTTTCCACATGGCATCCACCACAAAGTTCTATAGAATATTTTGATATATCTACTACTCTTACTTCATCACCATATTTTTCATCAAATAAAGCTGTTGCACCAGTACTTATTGCTTTTTCCTTTGACATATATTCAACTATAACAGGTAATGCTGCAAATATTTTTTCATTTACTAATGTTTCAATCTTTTTTAATTGCTCATCGCTTACTTTTTCATAATGTGTAAAATCAAAACGAAGTCTTTGATCATCTACATATGATCCGGCTTGATTAACGTGTTCTCCTAATACCTCTTTTAATACAGCGTGTAATAAATGGGTAGCAGTGTGGTTATTTTGAATTTTATTTCTTCTTTGCATATCTATTTTTAAATTTAAGACGTCTCCTAATGTAATCAAACCATTTTTTACTTTTATAAAATGTAAATGTTGCCCATTAGGAGCTTTTACTACATTCAATACTTCAATATCTGTAGCATTTTTAGACATTGTTCCTAGATCAGCACATTGTCCTCCCATTAATGCATAGAAATTAGTATGATCTAAAATTACTTCCCCTTCATCATCAATACTATCTACTTTTTTACCATCTTTAAATAATCCAATTACCTTAGCACTTATTGGTTTAGGATCATAATCAAATGTAGAAGGTAAAGTAAAATTCATTAAATCTACTTTTTGTGTCCCCATTGATTCAGTCTCACTTCTTGCATTTCTAGCACGTTCTTTTTGTAAACGCATTTGTTCATAAAATCCTGCCTCATCTACCTCTAATTGATGTTCACTTGCAATTTCTATTGTAAGTTCAATAGGGAATCCATAAGTGTCATATAGCTTGAATGCAACATCTCCAGGAATAGTATTCCCTTTTAAAGTACTAATAATTTCTAAAAGCAATTTTTCCCCACTATTAATAGTAGCATGAAATCTTTCTTCTTCTGCTTTAACTAATTTAGAAATGTAATCTACCTTTTCAGGTAAATACGTATAATAGTCATCCATAATATCAGAAACTACTTTAACTAATTGATACATAAATGATGTCTCAATCCCAATTTTTTTACCATATCGAACTGCTCTTCTTAAAATACGACGTAATACGTATCCTCTACCCTCATTATCAAACACAGCTCCATCAGCTAAAGCAAATGTAACTGTACGAATATGATCTGCAATCACACGGTATGCCATTTTATTATCTTGGTAACTTACTTTAGCTTGTTTTTCAACGGCATGAATAATTGGTAAAAATAAATCTGTATCAAAATTAGTTTCACCATCTTGAATAACACTTACGATTCTTTCTAATCCCATTCCAGTATCAATATTTTTTTGTGGTAATTCTTGATAATCTTCTCGATTTACATCAGGCTTAGAATTAAATTGAGAAAATACTAAATTCCATATTTCAACATAGCGATCATTTTCTAATTCCTCATAAAATAATTTTGTACCAATTCCTTTAGGATCATACGCTATTCCTCGATCATAAAAAATTTCTGAATCTGGTCCACATGGTCCTTCTCCTATTTCCCAAAAATTCCCTGCTGTTTTTAACATATGTGTAGGATCAACGCCTTTTTCATTTACCCAATAATCATAAGCTTCATGGTCATCTATATATACTGTAATATATAATTTATCTTTATCAAATCCTAACCATTTTGGATCAGTCAAAAACTCCCACGCATAATCAATTGCCTCTTTTTTAAAATAATCTCCAATAGAAAAATTACCCAACATCTCAAAAAACGTATGATGCCTAGCAGTAACACCAACATTTTCAATATCATTTGTTCGAATAGATTTTTGTGCATTTGTAATACGAGGTACATCTGGTGTAATAGTCCCATCAAAATATTTTTTAATTGCAGCAACCCCACTATTAATCCAAAGTAATGTTGGATCATCACTAGGAATTAACGAATGACTTGGTTCAATTTTATGTCCTTTGCTTTGAAAAAATTCTAAAAATAATGCTCTTACTTGTTTTCCTGTTAACTGTTTCATTTTATGCCTCCTAAAATATAAAAAACGTTCCTATAACTAGGAACGACTTTGTCGCGGTACCATCCTATTTCATAGCATTGCTATGCCCTTAATTGATGTCTTAACGCGACCACACGAGCTTCTCCAAAGTAGCTTTCATTAACCATTTATTAAAACTTTCACCTACCGTTTTTTCTCTAAAATAAATGAATAATTACTCTTCTTTTTCAACGAATTAAAAAAATTATATATTACTTTTAAAGTAACTTCAAGTATTTGCATGAAAAAACATCTTTTTTAATCATTTTTTTTAATACAAATTTATAATTATATAAAGGAGGCATATATGAAAAAAATAAAAGAATCACTATTTACTGTTCAAAGTTATTCTATTTTAGGAATTTGTATTTTATTTTTAGTTACAATGATAATAGCTTTTGTTATGCGTCCAAATATTTTTTTTAAACAAAGAACAATCAATTTAGAAATTAATTCTCATATTGACTTAGTTCAAAACTTTCAACAGTTTAAAAAAATTGATGCATCCAAACTTATTATTGATGATAGTCAACTTGATATTACTCAAGTAGGAACATATCCAGTTCAATGTATCTATCAAAATAAAAAATACAAACTTAATATTAAAATAGTAGATACTAAACCACCTACCTTTGAAACACTTCCTTTGTCTATTGAACTAAATGAACATATTAATCCAAACTTGTTAGTGCAAAATATACAAGATGATACTAAAACTACAGTATATTTAAAAGATAAATACCCTACTCATACTGTTGGAGAAATGGTTGTTACTGTTATTGTGGAGGATGAATGTAAAAATATTACTAAAAAAGATACTATTGTTACTATTTTACCACCTGATACTACCCCACCAACCATTGTCGGCACAACAAATTTAACAACAACAATTGGAAAAGATGTTAATTATATGAAAAATGTTGAAGTTAAAGATGATCGTGATACTAACCCAAGTCTAAAAATTGATTCATCCAATGTAAATATCCATAAACATGGTATCTATCCAGTTACTTATATTGCAAAAGACAAGTCTGGAAACAAAACAACTGTCCAAATCAAATTACATGTTAATGAAGAAATAAATCAACCAAATGAAAAAGTAGTTTATTTAACTTTTGATGATGGACCTTCACAAAATACCAAAAAAATACTTGATGTATTAAATCAATATAATGTAAAAGCTACATTTTTTGTTACAGGTGCAAATCAAAACTATTACCATTTAATTAAAGAAGCTCATGATCAAGGACATACAATAGGATTACATACTTTTTCACATAGCTATGCAAGTGTGTATTCCTCGACTGATGCATATTTTGATGATTTAGGTAAAATTGCTTCTATTGTACAAGAACAAATAGGATACATTCCTCCATACGTTCGATTCCCTGGAGGTAGTTCTAATACAATTTCAGCTAAATATACCAAAGGCATAATGAGTGAACTAAGTCATATGCTTCATCAACAAGGATATGAATATTATGATTGGAATATTAGTAGCGGAGATGCTGATGGCGATCATGTTCCTGTTGAAGAATTAGTAAAGCAATCTACAAGTACCAATACAAAAAAAGCAATGATTTTATTCCATGATACAAATGCCAAAAAGACAACAATTGAAGCACTCCCCATCATTATTGAACACTACCTAAACAAAGGCTATCGATTTGAAGCAATCCAAGAAAATTCCTTTATACCTCATCATAATATCAACAATTAATTTAAGCTTTATCATTAAAAAAAAAGCAACACTATTTAAGTGTTGCTTTAGCTTTTTAAATATTCAAAAATTAACTATGACTCTTTTATATCATCACTATTTAACTTAGTAATTTTAACAGTTGCGATACGGTTTTTATGAATTCTTTCTACCTCTACTAAGGCATCATTAATCACTAGTTGATGATGTAATTCAGGGACACCATTACACTCTCCTAATACCATACCACCAATAGACTCAAAGTCTTCAGAATCAAAATGAGTATCAATCTCATCGTTAATTTCATTAAATCCTAATGAACCATCCACTAAGTATACATTTTCATCAATTTTTTGAATTAGCTTTTCTTCTTTATCATATTCATCATCTATATTTCCGACAATTTCTTCTACAATATCCTCAAAAGTTACTAACCCACTCATTACGCCATATTCATCTAATACTACCGCTAAAGAAACACGTTCTTTTCGCATAGATGCAAAAACATCTGCAATAAGATTAAATTCATATACCACAAAAGCATCACGCATATAATCACGCACTTTAAATGTTGTTTGGTCAATGTCTTGAAATAATAAATCTTTAATATTAATAACTCCTATAATTTCATCATATGATTCACTATGGACTAGTAATCTAGAAAACTGTTCCTTTTTATAACATTCATACAGTTCATCATATGAGGCATCCTCTGAAACAGAAACAACATGAATTCTTGGTGTCATAATTTCACGTATTTCTGTCTCACGAAATTCAAACACGTTATGAATCATCTCTTTTTCTTCTTCTTCTAATACACCTGCTTCATGTCCTACAGTCACAAATGTTTTTAAATCTTCTTCCGTAATCTTTGGTCCACCTTCATTTGATCCTCCCATTAATCGAATGATTAAACCTGAAATAAAATTTAAAACTACAACAATTGGCTTAAATATAACTACAAGAACCGAAATGATTTTACATAATGATAAAGAAATTGCATCTGCATGTTTACTAGCAAGATTTTTTGGAGTAATTTCTGCAAATATCAATATTAGTAAAGTTACAATCCCTGTTGCAATTCCTATTCCTTTATCACTAAACATCTCTATTGCAATAGCTGTAGACAACGAAGAAGCTAAGATATTTACCAAATTGTTTCCAACTAATAACGTACTAATAAGTTCTTCGCTATTGGTTAACAATTTTATTACTAATTTTGCACGTTCATTACCTTCTTCTGCTAATGAACGCATTCTAATTTTATTTACAGAAAGAAGTGCAGTTTCACTAGCACTAAAAAAAGAGGATAAAAACAAACATATAAAAAAAACTATTATCTTTGCCGACTGTTCCGAGTCCAAGTTAATACATCTCCTTTGTTCACTTAATTTATTTGATTATATCTTAAAACATACCTAGTGTCAAATCAACCAATTATCTTGGTCAAAATCAAATACAAAAACAAGTCTAAGTATAAAACATATTTTTTATACATATGATAAACTAACTTTTATTAAAAATTAATATATCTCTAGTACCACATTAACTACGTACTGTAATTTTACTAAAAATACAGTTTAAATTATTATGAAATAAAAAGTAAAAAGAAATCCTTATTTCATGGAAATAACCCATAAGAATTTCCTTCCATCAACTAAATCATTATTAATTTACGTATTAATA
>JAHHSU010000056.1 GCA_020025035.1 Thomasclavelia sp.
TACCAAGATGAAAGTCAAGTAACAAATCTTACTTCTCAAGCAAATGTAACAGTGGATTTATATGCAATATGGAAAAAAGATGGATATATTATTCAATATGATAGTAATAGTGGATTAGGAAAAATGGATCAAAGTGATATACCATTTAGTGAATCTACGATGTTACAAACAAACCTATTTAGTAAAGAAGGATATACATTTAAAGGGTGGTCATTAGTACCAAATGGAGAAGTGATTTATACAGATCAAAGTAGTGTTGTTGATTTATCTTCTAAGAAAGATGACATTATTGTTTTGTATGCAGTATGGCAACCAAATCTTTATACAGTTAGATTTAATGCTAATGGAGCAAATGGGATAATGGAACCTCAATCAATGGTATATGATAATACTGTTAGATTAAATTCAAATATGTTTACAAAAGAAGGATATACGTTTAAAGGATGGGCATTAACTCCAAATGGAGAGGTAGTATATCAAGATGTTCAAGATATTGTAAATATATCTAATAAAAATTTAGATACTGTAGATTTATACGCAGTATGGCAGGCTAATCAAATAGATCCAACAACTGATAATAATACAGTTATTACTAATTTAGATCATTCAACAACAAATAATGAACATCCAAAAACAATGGACACAATATATCACTCTATCTATTTTTATGGATTAATGATTATAGCTGCACTAGGAATTTTGATTAATCAAAAAAGAAAATATAAGAAATAGTTTTAAGTTAAAGTAGATATTATGATTGAAATATTTATTGTGAATGTATTTAAATTAAAATATCAAGGTAGTTAAAAAAGAACGTTTATACACGTTCTTTTTTATTTCCAGAAAAAAATATTAACTGGAAAATATAACATATTAAATAGATTGTAGAAATTGTATAATTTAATATAAAAGAAAAGATCTTAGAAGTTAGTTATACAATCTAACTTTTAAGATCTAAGTAAGTTTATTGGTAAAATAATAAATTTTTTAATAATATTGAACAAATTATCTTTTAAATCAAGATATATTTTATCCAATTTTTGTTTCCTGAATTGTGTCAATTTTAAAGAAAAAGTAGTAGTATTTATAGATAATAAGTAATATAAGAAAAATTTTAATATGAATACTATCTAATATAACGAGTGGGAATATCATCATTACATCTGCAAATATTAAAATACTTAATTTTGTTTTTAGTGTCATTGCTTTGTGCGTTACAAAATCTTCTAAATATTTTTGGTATATTTTAGTTTTAATAAACCAACAATGAAATCTTTTAGAACCTTTTGCAAAACAATAGGAAGCTAATAATAAAAATGGTGTAGTTGGTAATACAGGTAAAACAATACCTATACATCCTAATACTAAACTAATTATCCCAATAGTGATATATAAAGGTTTAATAATAGCTGTCATGAAAATTCCTCCTTTGTTATATTAGTTATGTTAGACTATTCTAACATAAATGTCAAATCATTTAATTTGTAATATGTATTATAGAACATAGGTTTATTAAAAAAGCAAATTTATTTACATAAAGATTAAAAAATGTTATATTAAATTGCAATAAATGTAGACAAACGAAAGGAGGACAAAGTCATTTTGATGATTTTGTATTAAAAATTATGATTAATAAACGTTTAATGAAAGAAGCACCTAAAGCTACTAAGTATGTATACCAACAAGTCTTTATTCAATGGTTATCATTGCTTTGTAATATTTTGATTGTGTTAACTGTCTCTAAAATATTATCTATGTTATTTTTTAGATCGTTAACTTATCAGGCACTTGCTTTTTGTGTGTTAATATTAGCAGTATTAATGTTGGTTAGAATGTATTTAGTAAGGATACAGTCTTTATATTCTTATAAGGCAAGTAAGGATATTAAATTTCTTTTTAGAAATAAAATATATCGTAAATTATTGGAAATTAGGTATGATTATCGTAGTAATTTTTCAACAAGTGAATTAGTACAATTAAGTGTTGAGGGAGTAGATCAGCTTGAAATTTATTTTGGAAGGTATTTGCCACAATTTTTTTACAGTATGCTTGCTCCAATTACCTTATTTATTATTTTAGCTAGAATTGACTTAATAAGTTCATTAGTATTGTTGTGTTGTGTTCCTTTAATACCTATTTCTATTATAGTAGTACAAAAAATTGCTAAAAAGTTGTTATCAAAATATTGGACAATTTATGCTAATTTAGGGGATAGTTTTCTTGAAAATTTACAAGGTCTTACAACATTGAAAATATATCAAGCAGATGAATTTAAACACCAACAAATGAATAAAGAAGCAGAAAATTTTAGAAAAGTTACTATGAAGGTATTATCTATGCAATTAAATAGTATTACTGTTATGGATATTGTTGCATATGGTGGGGCTGCAATTGGAAGTATTGTCGCATTAAATAACTATGCATCTGGATCTATTTCATTGTTTGGAGTTATATCAATTATATTATTAAGTGCAGAATTTTTCTTGCCATTAAGACTTCTAGGTTCTTATTTTCATATTGCAATGAATGGGATTGCAGCAAGTGAAAAAATTTATCGATTATTAGATTATCAAGCAACAGATGGTAATAAACTTATTTTAGATAATCAAAAGTTTAGTATTGTGACTAAAAATTTATCGTATGGTTATGATACAAATAATTTTGTATTACATAATATTGATATAGAGTTTAATGAAGATGGTTTTTATGGGATTGTTGGAGAAAGTGGTTCAGGAAAAAGTACGCTTGCTAAAGTTATAATGGGAATGGAAAAAGATTATGAAGGTTCTGTTTTAGTCCAAAATATAGAACGTAATGAACTTCAAAATCAATCATTTTACGAAAATGTTGTCTATATAGGGCACCAACCCTTTTTAATAAAAGGAACTGTAAAAGATAATTTGTTGATTGCTAATGATCAATTATCTGATGATGAAATGGAAGTAGCATTAAAAAAAGTGAATTTATATGATTTTTTACAAAACCAACAAGGACTTGATACTCATATAGAAGAATCTGGAAGTAATTTATCTGGAGGCCAAAAACAACGTTTATCACTTGCTATAGCATTATTAAAAAATGCTAAGTGTTATATTTTTGATGAAGCAACAAGTAATATTGATGTTGAAAGTGAAGAATGTATTCTATCTGTTATTAAAGAGTTGTCAAAGCAATGTATGGTTATTATGATTACGCATAGATTAAAATCAATTAAAGAAAGTGATTGTATTTATGTATTAGAAAACGGAAGATTAGTTGAAAAAGGAAAACATGATCAGTTAATGAATGAGAAGGTTTATTCTAAAATGTATCGTTTTCAAGAAGAATTAGAAGCGGTAAGGGGGGAATAAAATGGAAAAGGAATATAAGAATATCACAGTAATGTATAAAATGATTGGGCTGATAGTTCCATTATTAGGGTATATGTTTATTGCGGTGGTAACAGGAGTATTAGGTTTTTTATGCGCTATACTTATTCCAGTTAGTGCGACTATTTTTATAGTTCAACAATTAAATTTAGTACATTGGTTTACACCAACTTCAATATTAATTTTTATGGTGATTATTGCATTATTAAGAGGAATTTTACACTATATTGAACAAGCATGTAATCATTATATTGCTTTTAAACTTCTTGCAATATTAAGAGATAAAATATTTAGAAAATTACGTCAACTTTCACCTGCTAAATTAGAAGGAAGAGATAAGGGAAATTTAATTTCTTTAATTACTTCAGATATTGAATTATTAGAGGTGTTTTATGCTCATACAATTTCTCCTATATTGATTGCTATTGTTACTTGTGTAATTTTATTGTATGCATTTTTAAGAATGCATCCTGCTTATTTTGTGATTGCATTAGTTGCTTACTTATGTGTTGGAGTAGTTATTCCACTTCAAATAAGTAAAAAAGGAAGAGAAATTGGTGATAAATGTAGAAAAAGCATGGGCGAATTAAGTAGTACAACATTAGAATCTATACGAGGGCTAAATATGATTTTACAGTACAATCAAGGAGAAAAAAGATTAAACAAAATGTATTGTCAAAGTAATGATGTTAATGCCTTACAAAAAGTTTTAAAAAAGATAGAAGGAATTGGTGTTAGCTATAGTAGTTTTGCAATTCATTTCTTTTCTATTTTAATGGCTCTATTTGGAATTAAATTATATTATAACGGAGTAATTGGTTTTGAAATGGTAATTATTCCAACCGTTTTATTATTTTCTAGTTTTGGTCCTGTCATTGCATTAGCAAATGTTTCTAATAATTTATTATTAACTTTAGCAAGTGGAAGACGTGTTATTCAATTATTAGAAGAAAATCCAATCGTAGAAGATGTATCTAGTGATAATTACATTAAAGCTGGAGATATTAAAATGAATCACATTAATTTTTCATATGATAAGGAATTGATTATAGATAACGTAAACGAAGTGATTGTAAAAGGTGAAATTACAGGAATACATGGAAAAAGCGGTTCTGGTAAGAGTACTTTATTGAAACTATTAATGCGTTTTTATGATGTTACAAGTGGCTCAGTTACAATTAATGAAAAAAATATCAGTACGATCGATACTAATAATTTACGACAATTAGAAAGCTTTGTGACACAAGATGCTGTTTTATTTCACGATTCGATATTAAATAATATTAAAATAGGTAAATTAGATGCTACTGAAGATGAAGTGATAGAGGCATGCAAAAAAGCCAATATTCATGATTTTATATGTAGTTTGGACCAAGGATATCATACAAGTATTGAAGAGTTAGGAGATTCACTATCAGGTGGTCAAAAACAAAGATTGTCATTAGCTAGGGCATTTTTACATGATGGACAATATATTTTACTTGATGAACCAACAAGTAACTTAGATATATTAAACGAAAGTTGGATATTAAAATCACTACAAGAGTTAACTGATAAAACAGTTATTTTAGTGTCACATCGTGAATCTACAATGGGAATATGCAACAAAGTTATTGAAATGAATAAAGGAAGAGTTAGTTAACAATGGATATTGAGAAAAAGACCAAAAAGGAAAAAGAAATCATTGAATATATGATTAAATATTATTGTAAGAAAAAACATAATAGTAAGATAACTTGTGATGAATGTAATCAATTAATCAATTATGCATTTACTCGCATTGAAAAATGTCCTTTTAAGGAAACAAAAACATTCTGTAGCGCATGCAAGGTTCATTGTTATCAAAAAGAAATGAAAGAGAAAATTCAATCTGTTATGAGATTTAGTGGTCCTAGAATGATCTTTCATAAACCAATACCAGCATTGCATCATATGTTAATTACTCTTAAAAGATAATGTTCTATACTAGTATAATTTTATATTAGATATAAGAGTCAAAATTAGATAGGATAGTTGAAGAATATTCTTCAACTATTTTTATATTAATTATTGTAATGATAATTTTGTAGTTAGCAGGTTGTAAAAGATTGTAGTATAGAGTTATAGTTTAAATTATTTTTTAAAGAAGGAGGAATAATAGATTGCAGGAATTTTGTTGGTTATTCTTATTTGTTTTGTTTTTAGTAATTGAAATTATTTCGCTAGGATTAACTACAATATGGTTTGCTTTAGGAGCAATTGTAGCATATATTATTACATTAGTTACACATAGCTGGCTAATAGAATTTGTTGTTTTTTTATTAGTTTCAATTTTATCGTTTTTATATACTAGACCTATTGCAATAAAATATTTTAACTTTAAACGTACTGCAACAAATATAGAAACGTTAGTAGGACAAAATGCGCTTGTATTAGAAACGATCGATTCATTACATAATACAGGAAAAGTTGAAGTTCATGGTCAAGAGTGGTCGGCTAAATCAATAAATCCTAGTATGATTTTAGAAAAAGGCAAGGTTGTAATTATTGAAGGAATAGAAGGAGTAAAATTAGTTGTAAAATAATAAGTAATAGGGAGGACAAAAGATGATAGGTGTTATTAGTTTAGTAGTATTTATAATTGTTATAATTTATTTAATTGTTTCATGTGTGAAAATCGTTCCACAAGCACAAGCTGTTGTTATTGAAAGGCTAGGTGCATATCAAGACACATGGAGTGTTGGATTACATTTTAAGTTACCAATTATTGATAGAGTAGCAAGACGTGTTGATTTAAAAGAACAAGTGGTAGATTTTAAACCACAACCAGTAATCACTAAAGATAATGTTACAATGAGAATTGATACAGTTGTGTTTTATCAAATCACTGATCCTAAAATGTTTTGTTATGGAGTAGCAAATCCAATTATGGCAATTGAAAATTTAACTGCTACTACACTTAGAAATATTATTGGTGATTTAGAACTAGATCAAACTCTCACATCAAGAGAAACAATCAATACAAAGATGAGAGCATCTCTTGATGTAGCTACAGATCCATGGGGGATTAAAGTAAATCGTGTAGAGTTAAAAAATATTATTCCACCTGCAGCTATACAAGATGCAATGGAAAAACAAATGAAAGCAGAACGAGAAAGACGTGAATCGATATTACGAGCTGAGGGAGAGAAAAAATCGACTATATTAGTAGCAGAAGGAAAAAAAGAGTCTGCTATTCTTGACGCAGAAGCAGAAAAGCAAGCAGCAATCTTAAAAGCAGAAGCAGAAAAAGAAAAAATGATTAGAGAAGCAGAAGGGGAAGCAGAAGCAATTATGAAAGTTCAAAAAGCAAATGCAGATGGGATTCGTTACTTAAAAGAGGCTGGTGCAGATGAAGCAGTACTTACGATGAAGAGTTTAGAAGCATTTGAAAAAGTTGCAGATGGTAAGGCTACAAAAATTATTATTCCTTCTGAGATTCAAAATATTGCAGGACTAGTAAAATCAATTGTTGAAGTTGGTACTAATGATTAAATGAATGCATCAGTACTAGAATTATCAAAACATTAGGATATGAATTAAGTG
>JAHHSU010000057.1 GCA_020025035.1 Thomasclavelia sp.
TATTACAGTAATATTGGAAGATATGAAGGAAAAAGAGTTGTATAGAAATGTTAGTGGGTATCATAATACTAATTTTATAATACCAGAAGATGAAGAAGGTATCACAAATGAAGTTATAGATAAGGTTATTGAATCTGCTATAGCACATAATGTTGTATTGATAAAGGTAACATACGATGATGATAATCGTTCAGTAGATCAATATATTAGTAGTGAAGATATTTTTACTTTATATCGTAATCAACTAAATTTAAAGCTTGAAAATACGGATTCATTATTAGGAATTACAACTTATAAAGATGAATCAACTTTATATTATCCTGATTTTCTAAATAATGATAAATATTCCTTTTATCCTATAAATATGATGAAAGATAGAGGAATATATCGTTTTGGATCTTATGTTGCTTATTATCAAAATGAAGAAGATTATTTTAAGTTTAGAGATGAAGCTAAAGATATTTTGAAAGTCCCTATGGAATCATTACATAATGAACATGTAGGACAACATGGTGAACCAATTTTCTTTTATAATATGGTAACCATATTTTGCATTGCTTTTTTTGTATTATTTTATTTTGTATTAACTGTATTTTTATTTTATAGAGATTCAAAAAAGACAGGTATATTAACACTATTAGGTTTTGACAATATTGGGATATTAAAAAATAATTTAAGAAACTTTTCTATACGTATTGTAATAGCGAGTTTAATATTATTTATATTATCTTTACTTTTCTTACCAAATATCAAACTATCTATACTTATAAAATTGATTGAAATAGATGTATTTATTCTTGTTTTATCTATTGTTTTATCCTATTTAGCTTTGTTGTTCTTACAAAAATATTTCTCATTATCCAATATTTAAAAAAAGCAATCTGTTATACATAAAATAAGTAATTTATGTTTAATATGTAAATTTGTAATGATGTCATGTATGATTTTGTTTACAATATATTTTGTACCATTAATTGAAGAATCACTACATGCTAGTAGAGGTTTAAAAGATAATAAAGTGCTGATGGATTATGCAGTTTTTCCTAATATCTGTATATTTGTAAATGATACTAAAAGATGAAATGTCTAGCTAATTATATAGAACACATTGACTTTGATAGCGTTTTCAACTATACTTTAGATAGGGAAGGGTGTTATGAATATGAAAACATTATTAAAGGTAAAAAGAATTAAAAAATTAAATGATGTGTTTGCTGTCCACATATTTTTAAAAATGAATTATAATCGAATTGAAATAAACTGGAATGGTTGCTCATGAAAAAAGTCTCAATCATTGGAAAAAAGAGATACATAGGTTTTTTATTAATAGTAATGCAAGGCATTTTAGTTGCTTTGCTTACTATTTTAGTATTGGATAGTAATTACATAAATAGGTGGAATAATTATTTAGAAAAAAATGATAATCTAACTATACATATAAAGAATGTATCAGACAATCATACAGAAGATGTTACTGATTTTTTATATAATCAGGCGTATGAATATAATCTTTTTATAGTAAAAAAAGCTGATAAAATCAGTCAATCTGGTACGTTTTTAGGATATTCATTTGGTATCTGTGGAGATCCAAAAGGAAAAGATGTAACATTTAGCTTTTTAAATAATGTTATATTAACTGCTAATGATTTTACTAAGTTACTCTTATCAAATACAAATGATAGTACACTAGGTGTGGATCAAGGAAGCATTCATAGTTTAAAAGCAATTCCATCATTTAGGTTTGGATCAAATATTTCAGTAAAAAAACTAAATGTCTTAATTGAGGAAAGTAAATCTATTAATGGAGATTATATAATAGTTGGATTAAAAAATGACCAAAAGACTCCTTTTTTAGAAGCACTTGCATTAAAATGTAATGTTTCAGTTAACCAACTCACACAATCAATGCAGGGAAATCGATTTGATGATAGCCTAAAAACAATGATTATATGTGTATTGATTATTTTTCAAATGGTATTAAATGCTGTGTATTTTACCATCATTTCTATACGAAATATAGATAAAAGTGGTAAATTATCATTGCTTGGATGGTCTAGGATTTATTATTGTAGTGAAACATTGGGTCAATTTGTTAAGTATTCTATTATTAATATGCCACTTCAAATTATTATAGGAATATTACTTTCTGGATGGAGTAAGGTAAATGCATTATTTATTAGTTACTTTACTTTATTTGCAATTGTTAATGTAGTATTAGTTTTAATTGAATTGTCTGTTCCTACTATAATTCAACTATCTATTACTCCTATTAATGCGATTAGAAGAAGAATACCAAAAAAAATATTATATACCTTTGGAATACTACTATATTTGATTGTTAGTATTGCGACAATGTATTGTGCAGTATATGTGGATTCACCTATAAGAAGTGTCTTTGATAATGTAAAGCTTTCCAAAGCCTGGCAAAGTGTATCAGACTATCAAATATTAGAAGAAATAACAGTTGGTAATGATGATAGTTCTATCAAAGGAGAAAGTAAAGAATTATTTGATAGTTTTTACAAGTGGTATAAAGACATTTATGAAAATGAAGGTGTGTTTTTAATACATACTAGGTATTATGATAATAATGTATTGGATATTTGGAAAAATTCAAATACTTACCAACATATTCCTAATCAACCTACATGGTATTTTGCTTTTTCACCAAATTATATTCAACAACTTCATTTAAGCGTAGATGAGGAAATCTTTAATGAAGCTAAATCAGGTACTAGAGTATATATGATACCAACAACTTATCCTAAAGAGGAAAGAGAAAATTTAGAAAATTGGATTAAGGATTCTATACCTAAATCAGTAGAGGGAGATATACAAACTACGTTTACTAAAGAAGGAAAGATTAAGTTTGTAGAATACGATCCTTCTAATGAACTATTTACATGGAATGCAAAAAATTTGGATCAGTATTTTGTTACAAACCCAATTATATACATATGTACTCCTGAAAATATGACATTTTTTGAGTTAGAAAGTCTACGTGCAGAAGGATTAGATGGATATATTAAATTTGAAAATATAGAAATTGCACAAAAATATTTAAGTAATGAGATATTAGAAAAATATAAATTAGATGACAATCAACCTCAATTTACAAGCGTACATCATTATATAGATGGATTACAAAAAACATTTATTCAAATAATTTTATGGTTTGGAATGATAGGATTAATATTAATTGTTATTTTAATAGGAATCTTAATTGCACTTGCTAATGTATTTAGAATGGGAAATCAAGAAAAGATAAATGTGAAGAAATTTTTAGGATATAGTTTTATGCAAATATATAAACTACCTGTTTGTTTATTAACGATTAGTTCATTTGTTCAAATTTTAATTATGATTATCTTCAAGTCAAAAGCAGGAATAATATTAATGGTAGCATTAGCATGTATTCAATTTATTATTTTTATTCAATATATGAGTAAATGTGAAATTAAGAATATATTAAAATCGTTTAAGGAGGAGTGATGATACGATGGGGAGGATAGAAGTAAAAGATGTTAGTAAGCAATATGGTAACAGATATATATTTCAACATTTGAATTTAAAGGTTGATAGTGGAGAATTTGTTGCGATAGTTGGAAAAAGTGGTTGTGGTAAATCAACACTTTTAAATATGATAGGATTATTAGAAGATTATGATAGTGGAAGTATTGAGATTAATGGAAAAAAACTTCCTAAAATTGAAAGTAAATCAGCTACTATTTTAAGAAGAGATACGATAAATTATTTGTTTCAGTCATTTGCATTAATTAATGATATGACAATATATGATAATTTAATATTAGCAATGAAATTTTTAAATAAGAGTAATAAAGAAAAAGATAAAATGATTCATAATATCTTAAAAGAGGTTGGGTTAGATCATTTAATAAATGAAAAGATTAATACGTTATCTGGTGGTGAACAACAAAGAGTAGCAATAGCAAGAACCATGTTAAAACCAGGTGATATTATATTAGCAGATGAACCAACAGGATCATTGGATCCAATATCTTCTGATATGGTATTTGGGTTAATTAGAGATTTATGCAAACAATATCATAAAACTGTATTAATGGTTACTCATAATATGGATTTAGCTAGTCAAGCTGATCGAATTATTACAATTGCTTAATAAAAAAGCTAGATTAAAATACATAATCTAGCTTTTTAATATATTAAGATAAAATAAGAAAGAATTAACCAAATTGAAAGATTATTCCAACTAATGCACTAAATAAAATTAAGGCAAGAGGGTGGCAGTTAGATTTTCGATAAAGAAATGAAACAACTATCGCTAGCAAACACCCTTCATAAAATAAAATATTATTAATTCCAGTTGGATTTTTTTGAATAAATGTTTCAATAGCCAGGTGAATTAAAGCAACACTAATCATTGCTAAAGATGCTGGTCGAAGTGTAGTAAATAATACTTTAATATGTTTACTATGAGAATATCTTTCCATTAGTTTTGATATAAAAATAATGATGATTAATGAAGGAAGTACTAATGCAATAGTTGTTACTAGTGCTCCAAAAAAACCATTTATAATAAATCCTGTATAGGTTGCCATGTTGATTCCAATAGCACCTGGTGTTGATTCTGCAACGGCGATCATTGTAGTAATATCTTGATGTGAAAACCAATGGCTTGTATTAGATAATTGATATAAAAATGGAACTGTGGCTAAACCACCACCAATAGAAAAAAGTCCAATTTTAAAAAATTCAATAAAGAGTTTGATTAACATCATTGTTTATGTCCTCCTGTAAGAAAATGGTAAATTAAACTAATTATTCCAATTAAAATAATAATAAGTGATGGAGACAAATGACTAAATAAACTAACTAATAATACAAATACAAAAATTGCAAATGATTTTTTGTCTACAATAGAACTATCCCATAATGCAATGATGGCATGGAGAACAAGAATAAATACAGCTATATGTATTCCAAAAAAAGCATGTTTAATAATTTTATAACTTTCAAAAATATGCAAAAAAGATGCAACGGATAAAATAATGATAAAGGGAATTAAAATAAACCCAGATGTAGCAATAATAGCCCCTACCACACCTTTTCTTTTATTCCCGATAAATGTTGAAACATTGATTGCAATAATGCCTGGCGTACATTGACCAACTGTAAAATAATCCAACAATTCTTCTTTTGTGACCCAATTACGTTTATATACTAATTCTTTTTTTAATAATGGTAACATTGCATAACCACCACCAAATGTTAGTGCTCCTATTTTTACAAATAATAAAAATAATTCTAAATACTCGTTCAATTTTTTTCTCCTTTAAATTAGTTTTATATAGACTATTTTATCAAATAATAAGTGGAAATGTTAATTCTTTTTTTAAAAGTGTTTTTATTCTTCTATCAATTTTATAATTGTAGCATTATCTAGTATTATATTTATTTTATATTTGATAAATAAAAAGTAAGGATAACTTATTATGAAGTATAATAAATGTAACTGGAAAAATATGTTTGCAAATTGTCTCAAGATATTTACAAAAAAACAATGATATGGTAGAATGACAAGGCAAGTAAAAGAAATTTACTGCCTGCTTATACTAAAATGTATAAGCCAATAGACCATAGGGAGGTGCACAAAATGAATAAATACGAAATTATGTTTATTGTAAACCCAAATATTGAAGATGAAGCTAGAGGTGCATTATTAGAAAATTTAAAAGGAATTTTAACTGCTAATAATGGAACTGTAGACAACGTTGATGAATGGGGATTACGTGATTTAGCTTATGAAATTAATGATTTCAAAAAAGGTTATTATGTAGTTTTAAATACAACAACGACAACTGCAGATATTGCGGAATTAGATCGTTTAACACGAATCAATGCAAATGTATTACGTCATATGATTATTCGTAAATAGTAGAGGAAAATAGTATGATAAATAGAGTTGTATTAGTAGGTCGAATGACACGTGATCCAGAGCTTAGAAGAACTCAAACGGGAACTCCAGTTACAAGTTTTACGTTAGCAATGAATCGAAATTATTCGTCTGCTAATGGAGAACGTCAAGCAGATTTTATTAATTGTGTTGTTTGGAATAAACCAGCAGAAAATGTTGAACGTTATTGTTCAAAAGGGTCATTAGTTGGTGTTGAGGGTAGGTTACAATCTCGTCAGTATGAAGCACAAGATGGTAGAAAAGTAACTGTTATAGAGGTGGTATGTGATTCTGTTCAATTCTTAGAAACTAAAGGAGCAAGAGAAAAGTCATCGCCACAAGTTGATGTATTTAATCAATCATTCTATGACACTCCACCTAAACCTACTTCGGATTTTAGTAGTGATTTTGAAGACACGAATAATACATTTGATATTATGGATGATGATATTCAATTTTAATAAAGGAAGGATGTGTTAAAATGGCATACAGAAAACAAAGAATGGGAAGAAGAAAAGTTTGTTATTTTACAAAGAATAAAATTAAAGAAATTGATTATAAAGATGTAGAATTATTAAAAAGATTTATATCTGCAAATGGGAAAATTATTCCTAGACGTGTAACAGGAACAAGCGCTAAATATCAAAGAATGTTAGCAACTGCAATTAAAAGAGCTAGACAAATGGCATTATTGCCATATGTTGGTGAATAGAAACCTTGAAAATTTCAAGGTTTTTTAATTTGTAAAATAGGATATTAGATATTTTGTATAGTAAAAAGAAAACTACATACAATAAAGATATGAATATTTGATAGAAATTAAAAAAATGTAATATAAAA
>JAHHSU010000058.1 GCA_020025035.1 Thomasclavelia sp.
ACTTTTAAACAAAAAATAGTAAATCTATTCATTTACTATTTTATACGAATTTCTTATTTATTGTAGATATAATATCTATCATTATTTCATTAAGTCACTACTAATCTTGTTATAAATTTCTTTTTTTATCTTCCATATACCTAGGTAAGGTTGTTCAACGTAATACATACCTTTATCTTTGTATAAATAAATAACACATGGATTTTCTTCTTCATTATGAGTATAAAATTTTATTACAATATAGTTATCTATATTTTGAGTTTTATCATTAACACTTTCTTTGCCATTATTTTTAGTATTTTCTATGACATCACTATATATATTAGAAATTTTATCTTTTTCAACAATCTTCTTATTCATTTTAGAATTATTTGTCATTATTTCAATTTGTGTTACTCTATCTAGTTTAGGAAGCATTATTTTTTGGTTATTACCACAAGCTGTTAATAATAAAATACAGACAAAAAATAAAGTTATTCTAACATACTTTTTCATATTTATTTCCTTTATTCCATATCTAATACTATCATTACATTTAAATCATCTAATATATTTATCGTTCACTAAAACATTATATCAAACAGATTGTTTGAATAATTTGTGCTTGAATTGGTTGATCATTAACATTAGTATCACATGATGCAATGCGGTCTACTACATCAAGTCCTTTTGTTATTTTTCCAAATGCAGCATATTCACCATCTAAATGTGGTGCAGCCTCATGCATAATAAAAAATTGACTAGATGCAGAATCTTTAACCATTGTTCTTGCCATGGACAAAACACCTTTTTCATGTTTTATATTATTTTGTATCCCATTAGATTCAAATTCACCTTTAATACTTGGAGTAATACGTTGATTCATTTCTTGATCATATCCGCCACCTTGAATCATAAATCCTTTAATCACACGATGAAATATTAAGCCATCAAAAAATTTATTTTGAATAAGTTTTACAAAATTTTCTACTGTAATAGGCGCAATATCTGGATACAATTCTCCTTCCATAATATCACCATTTTCCATTTCTATCTTGATTTTTATATTTTCCATATATTTTCCTCCTTTACCTACTAAAATTAAATCAAATAAAAAAGCCCTTCATGGGCTCTTTTACTCTGCAACTTTTTGTTCTTTTATTACTTTTGCAATAGATTCAATCACTTCTTTTTCATCGTCACCTTCAGCAATAATTTCAACTGTTGCCTTTGTAGGAACTCCTAGTGACATTACTCCCATAATTGATTTTAAATTAACTTCCTTACCACCATATACTAGTTTTATATTACTATTGAATTTACTAGCTTGATTTACTAATATTGTGGCTGGTCTTGCATGTAATCCTACAGGATCAGATACAACAAATGATAATGTTTCTGCCATTTATAATTCCTCCTATAATTTAGCTTTACCGACTTCATTATAACATAATTTTTTAAAATTTCCATACAATTTACTTTTAAATAAACGTTGTACTTCTACAAATTTGATTTATGTGCTTTTCTTCTTTCTTGTTCTGTTAAATATCTCTTTCTTAATCTAATATTTTGAGGTGTTACTTCTACTAACTCATCATCATTTATATAATCTAAGCAAGATTCAAGATTAAATTGTCTTGGTTTTTTCAAAACAACTGTTGAATCTTTAGATGATGATCTAGTATTTGTAAGATTTTTTCCTTTAGTAACATTTACAACTAAATCATTATCTCGACTATGCTCTCCTACAATCATCCCTTCATACACATCTACTCCTGGACCAATAAACATTGTTCCACGATCTTCTAAACTTCCTAAGGAATACGCAGTAGATTGACCATTATCAATAGATACTAAAACACCTAATTGTCTTTCTCCAACAGCATCTCCATCAATAGGGCGATATTCATCAAATACATGAGAAATCATTCCATATCCTTTGGTCATTGTTAAAAAATTAGTCATAAAACCAATCATCCCTCTTGAAGGAATTTTGTAGGTTACCTTAGTTTGTCCATCATAACTTGACATATTTTCCATAATTCCACGTCGATATCCTAATGATTCAATAACTGAACCAATACAATCGTCTGGTGCTTCTACTTGTACATCTTCCCATGGTTCATATTTAACACCATCTATTTCTTTAATAATTACCTTTGGTCTAGAAACTTGAAGTTCATATCCTTCTCGTCTCATTGTTTCAATAAGAATAGATAGATGCAACTCTCCTCTTCCTGAAACAATCCATTCTTCTGCATTAGCAACACGTTCTATTTTTAATGACACATCACGATTAGTTTCTTTAAACAATCTTTCTTCGATTTTACTTGCTGTAACAAATTTTCCTTCCTTCCCTGCAAAAGGAGATGTGTTTGTTCCAAATACCATTTGAATTGTTGGTTCGTCTACACGTAATAATGGTAAAGCCTCTTCCTTTCCTACCGTACATACTGTTTCACCAACACCAATATCTGCTAGTCCTGCAATTGCAACAATATCACCTGCTGATGCTTCATTAATTTCTATACGGTTTAAACCTAAAAAGCCATAAAGCTTTTGAATACGGAACTGTTGTACACTTCCGTCTGCTCGAACACATGATACCATTTCATTTAATTTGATTGTTCCTCGTTTAATACGACCTATCCCAATACGACCCACATAATCATTATAATCAAGTAATGCAGGTTGAAATTGTAGTCCACCCTCAATATCTACATCAGGACTAGGAATTTCATTAATAATCATTTCAAATAAACAATCCATATTTGGTTGTTGTGTACTTATATCTTGACTTATACTAGATGTTCCCTGTAATGCTGAAACAAATACGGTTGGAAATTCAAGTTGATTATCATCTGCACCTAGTTCCATAAACAACTCTAGTATTTCATCCATTACTTCACTAATACGTACAACAGGTCTATCTACCTTATTAATGACCACAATAGGTTTTACTTTTGCTTCTAATGCTTTTTTTAATACAAATCTAGTTTGTGGCATTGTTCCTTCATAGGCATCTACGACTAATAATACTCCATCTACCATTTGCATGATACGTTCTACTTCTCCACCAAAATCAGCATGTCCTGGAGTATCCATAATATTAATGTGGTAATCCTTATAATTAATTGCTGTATTTTTCGCTAAAATAGTAATCCCACGTTCTCTTTCTAAGGCATTGCTATCCATTACTCTTTCTACAACTTGTTCATGATTCTTAAATGTTCCTGATTGTCTTAATAATTGATCCACTAATGTTGTTTTACCATGATCAACGTGTGCAATAATTGCAATATTACGTATATTTTTCACAAAATAACCTTCTTTCTTCTACTTGTATATGATATCATATTCTATTTTAATACTTTTCTGTCTATTAATAATATGTAATTATTTATCCATTTTTATTACTTATGATATACATGATGATTCATAATCTTAAAAGAACGATATATTTGTTCCAATAAAATTAATTTAATCATTTGATGTGTAAATGTTAATTTTGAAAAACATAATCTAAAATTACTTCTATTTATTAAATCGTCACTAACACCAAGTGATCCACCAATAACAAAAGTAATTTGATTGTTTCCTTGAATCATACAATTTTCAATATGTTTGGATAATGCAATTGAATCTATTTCTATTCCATGTAAATCTAATAGTATTACATACTCACTATCTTTAATTTTTTCTAAAACTCTTTTGCCTTCTTTATTTTTGATATTGATTTCATTTTGTAATGAACAATTTTCATCAATTTTTTCATCTGCTACTTCAATTAATTCTACCTTTGTAAAGGCACTTAACCGTTTAATATATTCATTTATTCCTATAAGTAAATATTTTTCTTTTATTTTACCGATACTAATAACCTTAATCTTCAAGTTGTTTTCCCCCACAAACAATTTCATTCTGGCTTGCAACTTTTAGAATAATACTATTCATATCTATTTGATATTTTTTAAATACCTTTTTATATGTTGCTACTGCTTTTTTTGGTGTATTTGCTTCTGAACTTAAATGTGCTAAAATAATTTCTTTTGTATTTTCTCCAATACTATTTGCCATTAATGTAGCACTATATTCATTAGACAAATGTCCATAATCTGATAGTATTCTATCTTTTAAGTACTGTGGTCTATTTGTATCCATCAACATTTCTACATCATGATTACTTTCAATAACATAATAACTAGCATTTTTTATATACTCAGTATTTTTCTTATTCACATATCCGGTATCTGTCATATAAACTAACTTTTCATCTTGATATGAAATAATATATGCCATTGGACTATTTGCATCATGCGATAAGGCTAGTGGTAAAATACTAATATTGTCCAATTCTATTAATTGATAAGGCTCTACAATATTGATTAAATCATCTACTGTATTTTCACCTGCATACAAAATATTCTTATCAAATAGATGAATATTTTTATTATGATCGTTATGATCATGTGTTAATAAAACAGTATGTATGTCACTAAGTTCATATCCAAGTTCATTCAAACTATTTACTAATCGACGTTTTGCAATACCGCAATCAATTAATATTCCATGTCCTCCAACATCTATAAATGTACTATTTCCTTTTGAGCCACTTGCTAAAACATAAATTCTCATATCAACTATCTCCCGTCTAAAGCATAGCAAATTATACTTTTATTCAAAAAAAAGAGGATAATATTAGATTACCTCTTTTATTTAAGACCGTATTTCTTATTAAATTTATCCACACGACCATCTGCTGAAGCAAAACGTTGCTTACCTGTATAAAATGGATGACATTTTGAACAAGTATCTACACGTATTTCTTCTAAAATTGATCCACTTTCAAACTCTGCTCCACATGATGTACAAACTACTTTTGTTTTTTTGTAATCTGGATGAATTCCTTTTTTCATTTTAACTTCTCCTTCCGCCTTGAAATATTATTACTCCAAAGTAAGTACAAACGAATTCTAACACACATTTATAAAGATAGCAAGGAAAAAATTACGAATTAAATACTATTCCACTAAAAATACCCACCATAAAAATGATATAATTATTTACATAATCTTACACAAAACTAAACGCATGTTATGATAATCAAAATCTAATAAATCGTTTAATCATCACTTTTTATTCTTGTAATTTTAGCTCCAAGAGTAATTAATTTATGGTCAATATTATCATAGCCTCTGTCTATATGATACACATTTCCAATTTCTGTTTTTCCTTCTGCAATTAATGCTGCAACAACTAGTGCTGCCCCACATCTTAAATCTCTTGCTTTAACAGAAGTACCAATAAGCTTTGTTTTCCCATTAATCTCGCAATATCCATCACAAACATTAGTGTTAGCTCCCATCTTGTCTAATTCATAACACTGAGCAAACCTTTCTGGATAAATAGTTTCTTTAACTATAGAAGTACCACTTGCTTGAGTAAGTAATGCAGTTAATGGTTGTTGTAAATCAGTTGCAAATCCTGGATATGGTTGTGTTTTAATATCTACAGCATTAAGTTTTTCAGTATCACCATATACAACAATACTATCTCCAGAAACTTCCATTTTTACACCAATTTCTTCTAATTTTGAAATCAATGAATCTAAATGTTGTGGAATAACGTTTTGAATTACTACTCTCTTACCTGCAGCTGCAGCAATAATCAAAAAAGTACCTGCTTCAATTCGGTCTGGAATTATTTCATGATTGCAACCATTTAGCTGTTCAACACCATCAATAATGATTGTATCAGTTCCTACACCTCTTATTTTGGCTCCCATTTTAGTTAACATATTTGCCACATCTATAATTTCAGGTTCTTTTGCTGCATTTTCAATTTCTGTTCTACCTTTAGCTTTTACAGCAGCAAGCATTATATTAATCGTTGCACCAACAGATGCAAAATCTAAATAAATTTTATTACCAATTAATTCCTTTGCCTCAATCGTATAAACACCATCTTTAAAATCAATAACAGCACCTAATGCCTCAAATCCCTTAAAATGTAAATCAATAGGTCTAGGTCCAAATGCACATCCACCTGGTAGTTTCATTTGAACTTTTTTAAATTTTCCAAGTAAAGCTCCCATAAAATAGTAAGACGCTCTTAATTTATTAACTGCATCGTTTGTTAATGGTTCATTACAAATATTTGTTGGATCAACAATAACATGATTTTCCTGTAATACAACGTTACAATTTAACTCACTTAATAATACTGATAGTGCGTCAACATCACTTATCTTAGGAACACCAAAAATTGTAACTGGTCCATCCGCTAGAACTGTTGCAGGAATTAATGCCACTGTCGCATTCTTTGCCCCGCTCATTATAACAGTACCTGATAATTTATGACCGCCTTCAATGATGATTTTTTCAGACATATCGTTCTCCTTAATTGACAAATTAATATTTTCCACATAATGTATGTAGCTGATTGATATTATATTATATTTAATTAAATAAAACAATAATCTATAAAAACAAAACAAAAAAAAGGTATCCAAAAGGATACTAATGCCTAGCAACGTGCTATCTTTGCACT
>JAHHSU010000059.1 GCA_020025035.1 Thomasclavelia sp.
ATTATAACACATAAACAAAGTTATTTATCACATACTTTTAAAACAATTTTTTCTTATAAATTATAAAATTTACTGTATCCTATCATTTATAATTCATTCACACTTATCTTATAAATCATTTTACTTGTTTCATTTTGAGCAAACTGTTTTTTTAAATGCCTAGGAATTATTTTAGTATCGACATACTTTAAACCTAATTTTTCTATTGTTTTTTTAGAAGCAATATTATTTGGTGAGCACGTAATTACTAATTCTTCTATTTTTAATTGTTTTAAAAAAGGAATACTTGCCATAACTGCCTTAAATGCATAGTTATTACCTCTATAATATGGGGATATTGTATAACCAATATGTCCATCATATCCATTATCTTGTTTGCGAACAATTAATTTTCCTACTTCCTGATTACATACAATAATTAAAAAAATATAATAAGGATACATACCTGGAATATTCTCTATATATTCAAAATATTTTATTTCTACCTCTTTATATTTAAATTGTGTTAACATAACGTATAATCTTTTCTACTATATCAGTTATTGTACAATGATTATCTATCATAACATCTGCATATTTGATATACATATTTTGACGTCGATTATAAATAGAATAAATTTCTTCCTTATTATTTTTTAAAAGTGGTCTATTTTCTATTTGAATATCTTGAATAATTTTTTCAATATCTCGGTGAATAAAGATTATTTTTCCATTTCGTTTTAAAACTTCCATGTTTAATGAATTTTCCACAACACCACCACCTGTAGCAATTACAACATTATCCATCATAGCCACTTCCTTACAACAATCACTTTCACACTTCCTAAAATAGTTTTCTCCCATTAAAAATAAATCATTTATACTTTTATGATATTTATTTTCAATATATGTATCCATATCAATTACTTTCATATTTATTTGTTCCTGCAATTTTAAAGCAATAGTAGTTTTTCCACTTCCTGGCATTCCTATTAATACAATATTCATTTTATTTACCAATCACTTTTCTTTGATAGTCTTTAGATATTTCCATTATAGATTGAATAAATAACAAATAATAAGAATTCCATTCATGATTTAATAAATAAGAGCTATTTTTTAAAATAACTTCTTCTTCTCTTAAAGATTGATATATCTCTAAATGGTTTTCCATTTTATACTGAGTAACCTCTTTAACTAAATTCATACGTTTTTCAAATAATTCTACCATTTGTCTATCTATTTGATCAATTTCTTGACGACACTTTTCTAAACTTTTCACTTATTTTCTCCTTATCGTAAATAATCAAGTAATGCAATAGCTACTACTGCCTCTATTACAGGGACAGCTCGAAAAACAATACATGGATCATGTCTTCCTTTTATACTTATAGTAGTATTTTCCTTCGTTTGAACGTTAATGGTATTTTGTTGTAAACCAATAGAAGAAGTAGGTTTTAATGAAACAGTAAAACAAATAGGCATTCCATTACTTATTCCTCCTACTATACCTCCATTATGATTTTGATACGTTTTAACTTGATCACCATCATAATAATATTGATCACTTGCTTCACTACCATACATATTACTAATATTCTCATTACCAAAATGAATTCCTTTTACTCCTGGAATTGAAAAAATTAAACTAGATATTTTACTTTCAAGTGAATCAAAGAAAGGATCTCCTATTCCAGCTTGCACCCCAATAATTGCACATTCTATTTTTCCACCTACAGAATCTTTTTTTCTCTTTACATCTTCTATAATGGTTTCAATTTCTTGTAAACAATCTAAACGAATTAGTGGATATTGTTGTTTAGATAATGATTCTAACTGTTCCCTAGTAATATCTAATGGAAACGATGCATCCTCTATATTTTTTATACTTTTAATATGACTACCAATAAAAATATTTTGTTTGGCTAAAATTTGTTTTGCAATTGCTCCTGCAAAAACAATTGGTGCTGTTAATCTACCAGAAAAATGACCACCACCTCTTACATCATTATATCCATCATATTTTACATACGCTCCATAATCACTATGATTAGGTCGCATATGAGTTTTAAGTAATGAATAATCATTAGATCTAGTATCTTGATTTTCAATAATTGCACATATTGGTGCCCCTGTAGTATATCCATCTAATATCCCACTTAATATTTGAATATCATCCGTTTCTTTTCGTGGTGTAGAAAATGAATGGTTCCCTGGAGATCTACGAGACATTTCACGTTTAATTTCATCCATATCAAGTGGTATTCCACTAGGCAAATTTCCAATATTAATTCCTACTACTTTTCCATGACTTTCTCCAAAAATAGATAATTCAATATTTTTTCCCCAATTAGCACTCATGGATAACACCTCCTAACTTTTTAAAATCATCATAAAATGTTGGGTATGATTTACTGACACATTGTTTATTATCTATTATAATTGATTCTTTTGAAACAATAGAAGCAATCGAAAGCATCATTGCGATTCGATGATCATTAAAAGATGTAACATTACCACCATGTAAACAATCTACCCCTTCTATCCATAATTCATCTGCTACCTCTTCAATTTTAGCTCCAAGCTTTAATAATTGTGTAGCAATAGCATGTAGTCGATCACATTCTTTAATACGCAATCTTTGAATATTTTTAATTTTTGACTTTCCTTTAGAAAGTGCACAAACTAATGCAATTACAGGAATAATGTCAGGAATTTGACTACCATCTATCTCTATAGCGTGCAATCTTGAAGCTTCCATTTTTAATCCATGAGATGTCTTTAAAATATTTGCTCCCATTTGCTTTAATAAAGGAATAATCATTTTATCTGCTTGTAATGAAGATTCATTTAATCCTTGCACCTCAATATCTGATCCAAATATGGAAGCTGCTAAAAAAAAGGCTGCTTGCGAAAAATCTGATTCTACAACATAATCATAAGGATGATAGTGTTGATTTCCTTTAATCAAAAATTTTTGATAACGATCATTAATAATAATTATCCCATACAAATGTAACATTTGTATTGTTAAATCTATATACCCTTTTGATTCTAATGCAGTTGTTACTTCAATCACTGAATCAGCTTCTAAAAGAGGTAATGCAAATAACAACCCACTAATAAACTGTGAACTAACATTTCCAGGTACTTTAAATTTCCCTGGTAATAATTTTCCACTAATTGTTAAATCTTTTGATGTATCATTAACAATAGATTGAATATTTTGCTTCTTAAAAATATCATCATAGACACATAATGGTCTATTTTTTAAATTACCCCTTCTAATATAATGAGTTTGATTTTGATTAACTAATCCAATTGGAATACAAAAACGAAGTGTTGATCCCGACTCATAACAATCAATGATAGGGTGTTGATTAGTAAATGTTGTACTTCCATCTACTATCACATAGTCTTCATACTGAGCTATGGATGTTCCAAATGCCTGAAGTGCTTTGATTGTAGCGATAATATCATTTGAATAGTCAATATTTGAAATTTTACTTTTTCCTTTTGTTAATGCTGCACAAATAATTGCACGATGTGCTAAACTTTTTGAAGGTGGAATCTTAATTGTTCCTTTTAATTTTCTTGGTTCAATTTCAATCACAAATCTCTTCTCCTATTCTAAAAAAATCTTTTATCTCTACCTTTTGTATACTTGCATTTCCTATTTCATTTAAAGTAATAATAGATAATTTATCACCTGAACATTTTTTATCTCTTTTTATTCCTTTATATAATTCATTAATATCTACATTACATTTAAAATCTAATTGGTATTTTTGTAACAATCCTAATATTTGACTTGTCGTTTCTTTTTTTGTTAAACCTTTTGCTTCACTAATTTTTGTTATTTGATACATTCCAATTGCAACTGCTTGTCCATGTGTATATTTTTCATAATGATAATACTGTTCAATGGCATGTCCTATCGTATGTCCAAAATTTAATAACATCCTTGTCCCTTGATCAAACTCATCTTTTTCTACTATTTGTTTTTTGATTAATAAACATCGATAAATAATCTCTTCTATCTCTTTATATAAATCTTTATTGTCTTGATAAGCTTCTAATTTCAAAAATAATGATTTATCCTTGATTAGTGCATATTTAATAACTTCTGCCATACCATCATTAAAATAATGGCTAGGCAATGTTTGTAATACACAAGGATCAATCAGCACCATTATAGGATGATAAAAGGCACCAATTAAATTTTTCCCACAAGGTAAGTCAACTGCTACTTTACCACCTACACTTGAATCTACTTGAGCTAGTAATGTTGTTGGGATTTGAATAAATCTTACACCTCTTAAATAGGTTGCTGCAACAAAACCTACTAAATCTCCAACTACTCCTCCCCCTAAAGCAATCATTACATCATTTCTAGTAAAATGAATCTTTACTAGTTGTTCGTAAATGGAAACTGCCGTGTCTATATTTTTACTCTTTTCTCCAGGATTAATTGTTATTACATGTACCTTATATTGCCTTTGAAGTTGTTTACATATTTGTTGACCATAAAGTTTAGAAACTGTCTTATCACTTATTACACATATCTTTTGTTCTTTATCAATATGTTGTATATAAGAAAATATATTTTCTAGAATGTTTTGTTTAATATAAATAGGATAACTCGTATTTTTTGTATTAACAACTAGTTCCATTAAAATATCCCACCTTTATATTTTTTTACCAATAAAGCTAATTAATTTTTTTAAATCATTCATCAATGTATTAAATGTATTTGGTTCTAGTGATTGCTCTCCATCACTAAGTGCTTGTGTTGGACAATTATGTACTTCTATCATAACACCATTAGCTCCAGCAACAATTCCTGCTTTTGCCATTGAATTTACCATCCACCATTTACCACCAGCATGACTAGGATCAATTATGATTGGAAATTTTGTTAATTTTTTTATTACTGGAATGGATTGTATATCTAAAGTATTTCTTGTATAATCTTCAAATGTTCGAATTCCTCTTTCACAAAGAATAACATTAGGATTTCCTGATGCAACAATATATTCTGCTGCATTAATCCATTCTTCATATGTTGCTGATAATCCCCGTTTTAATAAAATTGGTTTTTTAGTCCTTCCTAATTGTTTTAATAATTCGTAATTATACATATTTCTTGCACCTATTTGAATTAGGTCTACTTTTTTATCAAATTCATCTAAATATTTTTCAGAAACTAATTCAGATACAATAGGTAACCCAGTTACTTTTTTTGCCTCTAATAAAATATCTAGTCCATCTAGCCCAATCCCTTGAAATGAATACGGACTAGTTCTAGGTTTAAATGCTCCTCCTCGAAGCATATTTGCTCCTGCTGCTTTTGCTGCTTTTGCAATTAGAATAACTTGTTCCTTAGATTCTACAGAACAAGGACCTGCAATAATAGCAACATGTTGTCCACCTACTTTAACACCTGAAACATCAATTATTTTTTCTTTGTTATCTAAATGAGATTCTACGTTTAATTTAGACTGATCGGTATTAATCATACCTACTACTATAGGATCATTTTTAATAAGATGTAAATCCATATTATCTATCTTATCTAATATTTCAATAATAGTATTATTTTTTCCTAACAAAATTTGGAAAGTTAAACCATAAGATTCTATTAATTTACTAACTCTTTCTAGATCTTTTTTACTTGCATCTGATTGTAATACAATTATCATTTTTATCCCTACTTTCATTATGAAAATAAAAAATTCTCGCAAACAAAACGAGTAATTATTATGTATATTTTGATGACTAATAGTTAAAATTTTGCTCTTTTACTTTTTGCAACCTATGAATTATTTATTTTCTTTTATTTTTAAAAAACAATTGTATACCAATCCACATAACAATTGCAATAATCAATCCTACTGTTGCAATCATGCTTTTATCTTCATTACTTTGAGTAGTTGTTAGCATAATATTGAAATATTGAAATAATGTTCTTTTCATATTAACCTCCAATGTATTTATCTAATACCATTTTATTGAATATTTATTCTTATTTTAACATGGTGGAAGTGAGGGGAATCGAACCCCTGTCCAAAAGCAGTCCCTCTAAAGCGTCTACAGTTTATCTTGTTGAATATTTTAACAAGGCGACAATCAACAAGCAATTTTAAACCTTGCGATCTTATTAATTTTCGAGTATATAATCTAAGCCTTTATACACCTTAACCTATTAATTATAATACTATTTACTAAAGCATAGGCATCTTTAATAATAGCATGCCTTAGTCTATGTCGACTAAATTAGGCAAATGAATAATTTGTTCTGTTTCCAGTTATTTTTTTAATGCACGTAACGTGTGCCTTCGACTGCAACTAAAGTCAGACTTACCCCTGTCGAATCCAGTACACTCCCATTTTTATCTTACACAAAGACTCTAACATAATTATTTTTAATTATCAACTAATATATC
>JAHHSU010000006.1 GCA_020025035.1 Thomasclavelia sp.
GTATAATGAATAGTGTATTTTTACTATATAAGGGAATTCGAGGTGATAGATTTGGATCGTTTTATACAAGATGTTGTGGATATAGACAGACAATGTGTTGAAATGATTGAAGATGCAAAACGTAAGAAAAATAATCTTCAAAGTGATTTGAATATGCGTCAAAAAGAAATTGCTGATACATTAATCAAAAAACAACAAGACGACATTTTGGCTTTTAAAAAAGAAATGGAAGACAAAATTAACGATGCAATAAAAAAAGAAGACGTATTATTTAATGAATCGTTAGAAAATCTAAAAAAATCATATGAATTAAATAAAGATCATTGGATTGAAGAGATTTTAGCAAATTGCAAGAAAGTATAGACTAGAGGTGAGTGTATGGAGGCTTTTTCTTCTAATGCGATTTTAGCAAAAGCTAGGTCCATGTATGCAAAGTCAATGACAAAAGAAAATTATGATGAGTTATTGAAACGTCGTAGTGTTGGAGAAGTGGTTTCTTATTTAAAAAATGAAACAGAATATCGATTTGTATTGGAAAATGTAAAAGAAAGTAACATTCATCGTGGAGAGTTAGAACAATTATTATCGAAGGAATTCTATTCTAGAATAAGTAAATTAATTCGATATGCATCAAATGATAAAAAAGAATTTTATCATATGGGAATTATGTTAGGTGAAATTAAATTAATATTAAATCGAGTTAGAACATTTGACTCCAAAATATATACAGGATATGACTTAAATATTCCTGTTTATTTAGCTAAGCAAGCAAGCTTTGATGTATATGAATTAATGAATACTAGTTGTTATAATGATGTTTTAGAATTACTTGAAAACACAAAATATTATGAAATATTTAAAATGTGTAAACCAGGAATAAATCAAAAAATTGATTTTAATGTTTTAGAAAAGAATTTAAATAAGTTTTATTTTGACACATATGTGCATGTGATTAAAAAATTATATAAAGGAAAAAAACAAAGAGAACTTTTAAAAGTTTTGTATACTAATATTGAGTTGCAAAACATAACTAAAATATATCGTCTTAAAAAATATTTTAAGGCTAGTCCTGATTATATAAAAACGATGTTACTTTTAGATTATTCACGTATACCTAAACATGTGATGGATGAATTATTGTCAACACCTGATGCAGATGCATTTTTAAAACAGCTAAGTAATTTATCATATCATATTTATGTAGATGATAAAGAATATGTATTTATTGAATATTTTGCAAATCAAATTAAATATCATTTAGCAAAACATTATATGAGGTTTTCTACTGATGCATCATTAGTGTTTATGACATACGAAATATTATTAGAGTTAGAAATTGAAAATTTAAAGCACATTATTGAAGGTGTACGATACAATGAATTATCACCTAATATTGAAAAAATGCTGATTTATTAATTAGGAGGGAGATGTAATGGCAGTTCAACAAATGAAATTGCTAAATATTACATTTAAAAAAGAAAACATATTTGATGTATTATTGCAAGTAAAAAATAATGTAGATATTTACCCACAAAAAGCAAATAAATTTATTCATGGCACTAAAGATGTAAAAGTTTATCAAAAAGATGATTACTATGATAATTTGTATCATCGATTACAAGAGCTCTGTTATCAATTAGGAATAACATTAAATGATTCAAATAATGATAGCGATAAAGAACAATTTGATAAGGACTATATTGATACATTTTTAAATCAAATTGAGAATGAATTTAATAAGATTAATAAGGTAAAATCAGATTTACAACGAACAAGAGAAGATAATTTAAATACACTTTCTATGTTAGAAAATATGGAAGATGAAAATTTGAATTTAGATATGCTTTTTAGGTGTAAATATTTAAAAGTAAGAGTAGGCTATATGCCAAAAGAAAATTTAGAAAAATTAAAATATTATGATGGATATCCATTTATTTATAGGTTATTTAAAGAAGAATCCCACTATATTTGGGTAATTTATATAGCGATAAAAAAAGATTGTTTGAGTATTGATAACATCTTTTCATCACTTAATTTTACACGTGTAAAGATACCAGATTATGTTCACGGAACAGTAAATGATGGCATTAAAGAATTGTACGATGAAAATGAGGCGATGGGTAAATATATAGAGGTAATGAATCAAAGAATACAAGATTTATCAAAAAGGTATGAAGATAAGTTAAATCAGTTGTATACTATGGTTGTTCATTTAAAAGATGTGTATGAATTATCTGATTGTATAATTGATTATTCTTATTACACTTCTATATTGTGTTTTGTTTCAACAAAAGATTGTCAAAAGGTGATGAAACAATTTGAACAAATTCCTAATATTAATATTACTGTTTTACCACCTAATACCTATGAGGCACATTCTATTGTACCTCCAGTCATTTTATGTAATCATCCGTTTATTGCACCATTTGAAAAACTTGCTAGAGTTAAAAGTATTAATGATGTGGATACAACGATGCTTATTGCATTGTGGTGGCTAGTTGTTGCTGGAATATTTTTTGGTGATGTAGTAGTTGGGTTACTGATGATATTAATTGGAGTAATATTTCGTCGTAAATCTAGTTTATTTCAAATTATGTCTAGGATTGGAATTAGTATATTTGGATTTGGATTATTAGAGGGATCAATAGCTTATCAAACATATAGTTTTTCTGTTATGAAATTAGGCTTAGGTGTAGGAAACAGAATTAGTTATGGAATAATTCTTGTTTTGCTAGGCCAATTGTTCATTCAGTTCATGTCACAGATTATTCATAAACAAAAAATAAGAACATAGTATTTTATTGTTTAAAATATATAATATATATTTATTGTATGAAGATATTTAAAAAATATTGGAGGGGTATATGTGGCAATAGCAAAATTGATGCTCTTGGATATTAATTTTAATCAAGATCGTTACGACGATGTTTTATTGAAATTATTAAATACCAAAAATTTTCATCCTGAGCCAGCATCAAAACTTGTGGATTCAGTACATGGGTTAACTGAATTAAATCGAGATAATCCATATGAAAAGATTTTATCAAATTTAACTATATTAAGTGATCAGTATCGTTTTGTATTACAAGAGATTGACGCAAAAGATAAGGATTTAAATATATTTAAAGAAGAAACCTTCCTGGACAATTTAATGGATCAATTAAAGGAATATGATCAAGTTATTGCAAGTTTAAAGAATGTAATTGATGAAAATAAGGATGCAATTACCCAACTTGAACATGTATCTGGGATGAATGTTAACTTTGATGATTTATTTTCATGCAAGTATTTACAAATTAGATTTGGAAAACTACCACTAAGTAGTGTAGAAAAAATAAAGTGTTATCGTAAATATCCATTTTTCTTAAAAAGATTTCATGATGATGATCAATATACTTGGTGTATGTATATTACAGTTCCTAGCGTCTCAATAGAAATAGATAATATTTTTTCATCATTATTTTTTGAAAGAATTTATGTACCAAATTTTGTACATGGAACACCGAAAATTGCAATTCAAAAAATTCAAGAAGAAACATCTTTTATTGAACAATTGATTGTTGGATTAAATCATGATATTGATGAAATAATCAATCAATATTCGTCACGATTAAATTATATATTTAATGTTTCAAAAAATATGAGTAGAACTTATGAGGCACAAAAATATGTTGTTGTTATTGGGGATGAATCATCTATTGTAGGTTTTGCAACAGCTAAGGACGCTAAAAAAATAAAAAAAGATTTTGAAAGTATTGAAGGAGTTGTAGTTCATTTAAAGGATGAAAATGGTGATTCTAGATTAACTCCACCAACAAAACTTGAAAATAATTGGTTTTGTAGACCATTTAGATTGTTTGTAGAAATGTATGGAGTGCCAAATCGTATGGAAAGAGATCCGACACCATTTGTTGCACTTACCTACACTTTGTTATTTGGCATTATGTTTGGTGATGTAGGCCAGGGTTTAATTATTTCGTTAGCTGGTTACATTGCTTATAAAAAATGGGGTATGGAACTAGGTGAAATTGGAATTCGATTAGGGATTTCTAGTGCATTATTTGGAATTGTATTTGGATCTGTATTTGGTAATGAAGAAATACTTGTTCCTTTTATCTATACGATGGATCCAAGTTCAACAATGAATTTATTAATAGGAGCAATTGGCATTGGTGCTACATTAATTATTATTACGATGTGGAAAAACATGATGAAAAATTTTAGGAATAAACATACTGCTACTGCACTATTTTCGCACAATGGTCTTAGTGGAATAATTTTTTATGTTTCTATTATTGTAATGATAGTAGCAACCAAATTAGGTCTTCATGTGGTTAATATGTTAACGATATTCATATTTTTAGTATTACCATGTTTGCTTATGTTTTTTCAGGAACCTCTAGAAAGAAAAATGGATGGAAAAAAAGCATTCAAAGAAGGCTTTGGAGGTTTTATGATGATTGCCGTATTTGAAATGTTTGAAGTACTTCTTACATTTGTGGCTAATACTATGTCTTATTTAAGAGTAGGAGGATTTATACTTTCTCATGCAGGAATGATGTTAGTAGTTTATACTCTTGCGCATATGTTTAATGGTATAGGATATTGGATTACCTTAATTCTAGGTAATATATTTGTAATGATGCTTGAGGGAATGATTGTAGGAATTCAAGCATTACGTTTAGAATTTTATGAAATGTTTAGTCGTTATTATCAAGGAAATGGGATACCATTTAAAAGTATTAAATAAAAATTTGGAGGAAATAGAAATGAATATTTTAGAATTAGTTTTACCAGCATTAATGATTGGATTAATTTGTTTACCATTAGTAAAAATGTTTACAGGAAAAGTAAGCGTGAAATCAGCTAAATTCCGTTTAACAACTCATGTTTGTGGATTTTTTGCAGTTATTATTGGGGTGTTTTTATTCCACATGTGTGGAACTAGTGTTTTTGCAGATGAAACTGTTAGTATTGAAATTGTAGGAACAGTTGCACAAGGATTAGGTTTTATTGCAGCATCACTTTCAACAGGTTTAGCAGCTTTAGGAGCAGGTATTGCAGTAGCAGCAGCAGCACCAGCAGCAATCGGTGCATTCTCTGAAAATGAAAAGAATTTTGGTAAATCATTAATATTTGTTGCATTAGGAGAAGGGGTTGCAATTTACGGATTATTAATCTCAATATTAATCTTTAATAAATTATAAGATAAAGAAGGAACTAGATATGAAATTTTTCCTAATCAGTGACAATATTGATACATTAATGGGACTAAGATTAGTTGGTATTGAAGGAATGATTGCACATAATCGTAAAGAGTTATTAAGTTTATTAGAAGATAAAATGAAGGATGAACAAATTGCAATAATTTTACTTACAACAAAGCTAATTGAAATGTGTCCAAGTATTATATCTGAATTAAAATTAAAACAAACAAAACCTCTTATTGTAGAAATACCAGATCGTCATGGAGAATCTAAGATTGGTGAAACCATTGATCGTTATGTATCTGAAGCAATTGGAGTTAAATTATAGGAGAATTAAAATATGGATAATATGGAACATGTATTTCTCTATATGAAAGAAGAGATAATGTCATTGGCAAATCAAGAAGTTGGAAAAATATTAGAAGAAACAAATGAGTTAGAAAATCATTTGAACCAACAAATCAAAGAAGAAGCCAATAAAGATGTTATGATGGAAGTTATTCAAGAAAAAGCAGATATACAAAGAAATGCATTGACTGCTATTTCTAAAAATCATAATGAAAAAAATAAGATGTTAATTCAAAAAAGAGATGAATATGTGGGGATGATTTTTCAAGATGTTCAAAAAAAACTTGAGCAATTTACGTTAACACCTGACTATGTTGAATTTATAAAGGAAAAAGCAGAAAAATTAGGTAAATATCATCACTTAGAAAATTCTATTATATATATAAGTCAAAAAGATTTAAAATTAGAAGCAGAAATTCAAAAAGCATATGGTCATGATATTAAAATTGTAGAAAGTCCAGATATTCAAATAGGTGGATTAATGATGGAAAATAAAAAATCGAAGTTAGTAGTAGATGAATCACTTGATAATGCATTGAAATTACAAAAAGAATGGTTTATCACTAACTCTGGGTTTAAGATTAGATAAAAAGCTAGGAGTGATAATGTGAGTAAAAGTGTTATTTATTCAATTAATGGTCCTGTTGTAACCGTAAAAGATGCAGTTGAATTTTCAATGTTAGAAATGGTGTATGTTGGGAATCAAAGATTAATTGGTGAAGTTATTTCTATCAAAAAAGAATTTACAACAATACAGGTTTATGAAACTACTACAGGATTAAAACCAGGAGAACCAGTTATTTCTACTGGTAACCCAATTTGTGTTACACTTGGACCTGGTATATTAAGCAATATTTTCGATGGTATCGAAAGACCATTAGAGGAAATGGCAAAAGAATCTGGAGCGTTTATTACTACTGGAAGTAGTGTTGATTCATTAGATAAAAATCGTCAATGGGATGTTACGATGAAGGTATCCGTTGGAGATTATCTAAAGGGTGGAGATATTTATGCAACATGTCCAGAAACAGATTTAATTGAACATAAATGTATGATAAGTCCATTGCTTAGTGGGCGAGTAATTGAAGTAAAAAAAGATGGTATGTACACAATTGATGATGTTGTATTAAAACTTGAAGATGATCAAGGAAATATTCATGAATGTACATTAACTCAAAAATGGCCAATCAAAAACGCTAGACCTGTAAAGGATCGTTTACCAATTACTAGACCTCTTGTAACAGGACAAAGAGTAATTGACACATTATTCCCTATTGCAAAAGGAGGAACTGTTGCAATTCCTGGAGGATTTGGTGCTGGTAAAACAATGACACAACATCAGATTGCTAAATGGTGTGATGCAGATATTATTGTTTATGTTGGTTGTGGTGAACGTGGAAACGAAATGACACAGGTTCTAGAAGAGTTTAGAGAATTGATTGATCCAAAATCAAATAGACCATTGACAGATAGAACAGTGCTTATTGCAAATACTTCCAACATGCCAGTAGCAGCACGTGAAGCTAGTATTTATACTGGAGTTACATTAGCTGAATACTACCGTGATATGGGATATCATGTTGCAATTATGGCTGATTCGACATCTCGTTGGGCTGAAGCATTACGTGAAATATCTGGTCGTTTAGAGGAAATGCCAGCTGAAGAAGGTTTTCCTGCTTATTTACCATCACGTTTATCTCAATTTTATGAACGAGCAGGTTATATGAAAAATCTAAATGAAACAGAAGGATCTGTTACTATTATTGGTGCAGTTTCTCCTCAAGGAGCTGATTTTTCAGAACCCGTTACACAAAATACTAAGCGATTTGTAAGATGTTTTTTAGCATTAGATAAATCGTTAGCATATGCTAGACATTATTTTGCAATTAATTGGAATTTAAGTTATTCAGAATATGTTCCTGATTTAGAAAGATGGTTTAATCAAAATGTCGGTCCTAAATTTGTGCGTAATAGACAAGAAATTGCTTCTATTTTGGCTGAAGAAACTAAACTTATGGAAATTGTAAAATTAATGGGATCAGATGTATTACCAGATGATCAAAAATTAACAATTGAAGTTGCAAAATTAATTCGTGTTGGATATTTACAACAAAATGCATTCCATGTTGAAGACACATATGTACCATTAGCTAAACAAGAAAAAATGATGGAAGTGATTTTATATTTAAATAAACGAAGTAAAGAGGTTATTGCGTTAGATAAGCCAATCCGTATCTTATTAGAAACTGGAATATTTGATAAAGTAGTTAAAATGAAATATGATATACCAAATAATAATATTTCATTATTAGATGATTATTTTAAAGATATAGATGAAGCAATTACAAGTGCAATGAACTAAAGGAGGAATAGAAAATGAGTCTACAATATATTGGACTTGAACAAATTAATGGACCATTGGTTGTTTTAGATCATGTACAAAATGCTTCATATGATGAAATGGTAGAAATAAAATTATCTGATGGTTCAACACGTTCAGGAAGAATTGTGCAAATTGAGGGTGAAAAAGTTATTGTCCAAGTATTTGAAGGAACAAGTAATCTATCATTGTCTAATACTAAAACAAGATTATTAGGACATCCTATGCATATGCCTTTGTCTAAAGAAATACTTGGAAGAGTATTTAATGGAGCGGGAAAACCAATTGATGGTTTAGGTGAAATATATGCTAGTAAAACAATGGATATAAATGGATTACCTTTAAATCCTGTTTCTCGTGTATATCCACGTAATTATATTAATACAGGAATATCATCTATCGATTGTTTAGCTACGTTGATTAGAGGACAAAAGCTACCAATTTTTTCTGGATCTGGGTTACCACACAATCAATTAGCAGTACAAATTGTAAAACAGGCAAAAGTTGCTGATGACAATGGACAAGGATTTGGTGTTGTTTTTGCAGCAATGGGGGTAACAAACGATGTTGCTAATTATTTTAAACGTTCGTTTGAAGAAGCTGGTGTAATGGATAGAGTTGTGATGTTTTTAAATTTGTCCAACGATCCAATTATTGAACGTATTTTAACACCTAGATGTGCACTTACAGTAGCTGAATATCTTGCATATGAGCATAATATGCATATATTAGTTATTTATACAGATGTTACGTCTTATTGTGAGGCATTACGTGAGTTTTCCTCAAGTAAAGGTGAGATACCAGGACGTAAAGGATATCCAGGATATTTATACTCAGATTTAGCTTCATTATATGAACGTGCAGGAATTATAAAGGATGCATCTGGTTCAGTTACTCAAATTCCAATTTTAACTATGCCAAATAATGACATTACACATCCTGTACCTGACTTAACTGGGTATATTACAGAAGGACAAATTACATTAGATGCACAATTAAACGCAATGGGGATTTATCCACCTGTTGGTATTTTACCTTCTCTTAGTCGTTTAATGAAAGATGGAATTGGTGAAGGCTATACAAGAAAGGATCATAGTGCAGTTTCTAATCAGTTATTTGCATGTTATGCTCACGTACAAGATGTATATTCATTGACTTCTGTTATAGGAGAAGATGAATTATCACCAATTGATAAAAAATATATGCAGTTTGGAAGATTGTTTGAGGAACATTTCATTAATCAAGGGTTTAATGTAAATAGAACGATTGAAGAGACACTTGATTTAGGTTGGAGTTTACTTTCTGTTTTACCTAAAAATGAATTAGATCGAATTGATGACGATATTGTTAATGAATATTATGATCATGAAAAAGCAGTTATCAAATTTTCATTAAATGAAGAAAATTTGATTAACGAATTAAAACAAGGAATAGAGGAATAATAATGGCAAAACAAGTTTTTCCTACTAAAGGAAATTTAATTGCAACTAAAAAGTCTCTTGAGCTAGCTAATCTTGGTTATGATTTGATGGATAAAAAAAGAAATGTATTAATTAAGGAAATGATGTTACTTTTAGATGATGTAAAAATTATACGTAATGATATTACAAAGGAATATGATAAAGCCTATAAGGCGTTACAAGATGCGAATATTTCACTAGGGGTGATTAGTGATTTAGTTGAAACTGTTCCAATTGATGATGGTTTATCTGTTACTTATAGAAGTATAATGGGAGTCGAACTGCCAACTATAAAGTATGAAAAAAAACCAATACATGTAGAATATAGTTTTGATCGAGCAAACTCAAAAGTAGATTATGCATATTGTTGCTTTAATCGAGTTAAGGAGTTAACAGTTTTATTAGCTGAAGTAGAAAATAGTGTATATCGACTTGCAAATGCAATTAGAAAAACACAAAAAAGAGCAAACGCATTAAAGAACATATCTATTCCAGAATTTATACAAACAACCAAATTTATTAGTGATGCGTTGGAAGAAAAAGAACGTGAAGAATTTATACGTCAAAAAGTAATTAAAACACAAAAGCAAGAATCTGTTTAATGTATTTATTGTTTATTATTCAAAGAGCTTATTTAATATAAGTAGTTATATACTTATTATTAAATGAGCTTTTCTTTTTGGTAATTTATTATTTTTGATTCATATTACAATTCACGTTGAATATTTTTAAACGAAAGCTATTGAAAAGGTATTTAAAAACTTTAATAAATATGATATTATAAGGTAGAATTGTATTATAAGGTGGTGAAAACATGAGAAGAATTTATGCAAGTATAGATATAGGATCATTTTCTGTTAAATTGTTAGTAGGAGAGATTTTTAATTCAAGTGTACATGTATTGTATTCTAATGCTATCCCATCTCATGGAATTAAAAAAGGTTTAATTGTGGATGAAGAAGCTGTTAAAAGTGATATTAATAGTTTGATAAACGATGCAAATCAATTATTAGGTTTTATGATTACTAGAGTATTATTAAGTATACCTATAAATCACAGTCGTTTATATTCGTCTACTGGAAGTGTTCAAATTTTATCTGATGATCATTCAATTTGTCAAAAAGATATTGCAAAAGCAATTCATAAGGCATGTCAGTTTGAAAAGAAAAAAAATGAAGCAATTATTTCTAGTATCCCAATAAAGTATGTGTATAATGATCAAATTAGTAATCAAGTTCCTGTAGGAATACGTGCTAACAAATTAGAGGTCGATGTTTTGACTATCATGACTGTTAAAAAGATATTATATCCATATATAAGAGTAATCGAAGGGTGTAATTTAGAAATTATGGATATATGTATTGATGCGTACTGTGAAGCAAAAGAAGTATTAAGTGATTTAGATATGCAAGAAGGTGCAGTTTTAATTGATATAGGTCATCGAAGTACTAAAATTTCTTTTTTCGAGGATGATTATTTAAAATACATTACAACAGTACCAATGGGTGGTTTTGATTTAACAAAACAAATTAGTAGTAGTTGGCAAATTCCACTACCAAAAGCAGAAACATATAAAATAAAATATGGAAGTTGTAATATTAATTTAGATGAGCAAGATATTGTACATTCTACTAAACAAGATGGTAAAATTACTCATTATCTAAAAAAAGATTTATCTATGCTATTACATGATGGAGTTGAAGAAATCATGCGTAGTGTTAAAGATAAATTAGATGTGTTGGGTGATAAGGAATACCAAATATTTATTATTGGTGGTGGAGCTGAATTAGATGGTATAGATAAGGTTGCAAGTGATGTTTTACAAACGTATGCCAAAGTGTATCGTCCACAGGTTATGGGGGCTAGAAAGATGTCTTATGTAGGCGCACTTGGGTTGTTATACTATCTAATTGAAAGAAGTAAGATATATGGAGAATCAATACCCTCTGTAAAAACAAATGATATTTCAAATACAATGTCATTAAGATTAAAAGGATTAACAAAGCTAAATGTAAACCAAAATGAAGGAAGAATTAAAAAAATAATTGATCGTTTTGTCGCAGACGATAGTGAATAAATGGAGGAAAATTTATGGATGTAAATAACAGGGAAACAGTTGCAAAAATTAAGGTAATAGGAGTTGGTGGCGGAGGTTGTAATGCCGTTAATCGAATGGTAGGAGATGGTGTTCAAGGTGTTGAATTCTATGTAGCCAATACTGATGCACAGATTTTAAATGATATTAATGTTGAAAATCAAATTATATTAGGAAAAGAATTAACATTAGGATTAGGTGCTGGAGGTAATCCTGAAATTGGGAGAAAAGCTGCTCAAGAATCTGAAAATGAAATTAAAGCTGCATTAGAAGGTGCAAATATGATTTTCGTTGCTGCAGGAATGGGTGGTGGTACTGGAACAGGTGCTGCTCCAGTTATTGCTAAAATAGCAAAAGAGTTAGGTGCATTAACTGTTGGTGTTGTTACAAAGCCATTTAGTTTTGAAGGACCTAAACGTTCAAGTCAAGCATTACAAGGAATCGAAGAGTTTTCTGAAAATGTAGATTCTATTATTATTGTATCAAATGATAGATTATTAGAAATTATAGGGAATAAACCTCTTAAAGAATCGTTTAGAGAAGCAGATAACGTTTTACGTCAAGGTGTACAAACAATTACAGATTTAATTGCAATTCCTGCATTGATTAATCTAGATTTTGCTGATATTAAATCAGTTATGTCAGAAAAAGGGAAAGCATTAATTGGAATTGGTATGGCAAATGGAGAAAATAAGGCTGTAGAAGCTGCACAAAGTGCAATTTCGTCACCTTTATTAGAAGTATCTATTGAAGGAGCTAAGGATGCAATTATTAATGTTACTGGTGGAGAAAGTTTGTCATTGTATGATGCTAATAGTGCAGTAGAAGTTATTCGTGATGCAGTAGGAAATGATTTAAATACAATATTTGGAGCTGCAATCAACGAATCATTAGATGACAATGTGATTGTTACAGTAATTGCTACAGGATTTGAAGAAGAAACTGATAATTCAATGCCAAGCTTTAGTATGAAATCAGGTGTTAGAACAACATCTCCTAGATTTGAATCAACTGTACCTGTATCAGGAAGACGTGTTAATGAAATCGAAGAAGAAGATGATGAAGATGACGAATATTCTGTATTTTTACAATCAAGAAGATAATATTTATTGATATAAAAAGTGTGATTTTTTATCACACTTTTTATTTTATTCGATATAAGTAAAACGACACTTTTTTTATCATGGATAAGTTAAGATTGGTATTGAGGTGAGGCAATGGAAATATATATTGAAATAGTAATAGTAGAACAATTTATTTTACATTTATTATGTTATATTTCTTCAACAATTTTAGTGAATAAATTTCTTTCGCTTAAGAAAATGATATTCCATACCTTATTAATGATTTTAATTTCTTTCAATTTGTATTTTAAATTTCCTGATTTAGTAGTCTTTCTATATATTTTTATTGTCCACCTATTCTTATTTAATGATTATTTTATTTATTTTTTTCTAAGTTATATGATATCCTATTTTGTATTTGTATTTACGTTAATGTATTTTGATCAAACTGGTTTTTTTAAATATGGCGTATATGCTGCTACTAATATTGAACTATCAGATTTTATTTTTTTAGTCATTGTATTTCTGTGTTATTGTATTCATAGTGTATTTTTAAAAAGATCATTAACATTAAAAGAGTTAAAGTACCAATTACAGTTTGAGTACGAAAAGCAACATTACCATTTGACTATGTATATGGATACAGGAAATAGTGCATCGTATCAAGGTAAACCAATTATTTTTATTAAAAAGGAGTGTTTTAATCCAACACCAAAGTATCATATACAGGTATGTTCGATTAATGGTTTTAGTGACGTTCCACTTGTATATTTAAAAAAGTTATTGATTAATGATGAGATTTATTATGATGTATATGTTGGCATTTTAAATGATTTAAAACATAATGATGATGGATTACTTAATGTTGCATTAATATATAAGGGGTGATAAATATGAATATATTACATTTAATTATGAGATTCTTTAAAAATGATACATTGTATTATATTGGCAGAAATGATGTTTTACCATCTCCATTAAGTGCAAAAGAAGAAAAAGAAATGCTTGAAGAATTAGCATTAGGATCATATATAGCAAGAGATAAGTTAATTGAACATAATTTAAGATTAGTAGTCTATGTAGCAAAAAAATATGATGCAAGTGTAAATGGAAATATTGAAGATTTGATTAGTATTGGAACAATAGGACTAATAAAGGCTGTTAATACGTTTAAAATGGATAAAAATATAAAATTAGCTACTTATGCATCTAGATGCATTGAAAACGAAATTTTAATGTTTTTAAGAAAAAATAATAAAGTTAGGTATGAAATTTCTTTGGATGAACCATTAAATGTAGATTATGATGGTAATGAGCTATTATTGTCAGATATTATAGGGACAGATGATAATATTGTAAACAAAGAAATTGAAGGGAATGAACAAAAAGAACAATTGTTTTTAGCATTAAACGAGCTAAATGATAGAGAAAGAAAAATATTATTAATGAGATATGGTTTAACTGGAAAAAACGAACTAACTCAAAAAGACGTTGCAAATATACTAGGTATATCTCAATCCTATATATCAAGATTAGAAAAAAAGGTAATAAAAAAATTAAGAAATAAATTAAATAAAACACCTGTTGAAAGTTAGAAATTTCAATTACGAAATTTCTATTTTTATTTTGTTTAAACGACATATTTATGGTTAAAACTACTTTTGAAAACAAAAGGAGCGATAATGTGTCGAAATACAAAGTAGATATATCTAGATTAGATACAAGTTGTTTAAAGGTATTAAAAAGTAGTGAAATGAAAAAATTGTTAGAAAAGTATCGTGAAACTCACGATGAAAGTATTAAAGAAGAAATGGTATTAGGGAATCTTAAGTTAGTATTAAGTATTGTTTCAAGGTATTCAAAAAGAACTGATAACATGGATGATTTATTTCAAATTGGTGTGGTAGGATTAATTAAAGCAATTGATAATTTCAATTTAGAAGTTAATGTTCAATTTTCTACATATGCAGTACCATTAATTATAGGTGAAATTAAACGGTATTTAAGAGACAGTTCTTTAGTAAAAATATCTAGAACAGTTCGTGATAATGCATATTTAGTAATGAATAAAAAAGAAGAATACATTAACCAATATAATGAGTCACCTACTTTAACTAAAATTGCAGAAATTACTGGTCTTTCAATTAAAGAGATTAATGAGGCAATGAATTCTACATTATGTGTTCAATCTATATTTGAACAACCTAAAAGTGTAGATGGTAATAAGATTAATTTAGAAGATCAACTATTTGATAAAAATATGGATATGTCTTTAGTTTTAGATAAAGTTGCCTTAAATGATGCATTAAATCAGTTAGATGAGAAAGAAAAGTGGATTATTAATCAAAGATATTATCAAGATTGTACACAAAGTGAGATTGCAAAAACATTAAATGTTAGTCAGGCGCAGATTTCTAGAATAGAAAAGAATATTATATTTCGTTTACGTGAATTAATGTCCTAAATGATGTCATTATATAATATATTATCATATATTATATTAGGGGGATTAACATGAGATTATTAGAACTTCAGTCTAAAGATGTAATTAGTGTAAATGATGGTAGTCGAATTGGTTATATATGTGATATTGAGATAGATGTTGCCTGTGCATCTATTTGTGCAATTGTAGTAGAAAAGAATAGTATTTTTAATTATTTTCGTTTTTGTAAAGAACCAAAAGAAGTAGTGATACCTATTGATCATGTTGTTTCTATTGGAAAAGATGTTATATTAGTAAATGTATGTATGTAAAAATCGTGAAATTCTTAAAAGAAAATCACGATTTTTTGGTTAAATTCCTTCATCTGATTCATAATGATTTGGCTGAATAAATTCGTATTTTACTACCTGGTCTTTTCCAGTATTTAAAGCAGTATTTGTTAATGCTTCTAAATCAAATCCTGGAATTTTTCTAGCCATTGTAACTTCAATAAGCATTGGAAGGTTTGTTCCAGAAACTACATTAACATTTCCTTTAGGATAACCAATTTCTACTGCTGTTTTAAATGGAGATCCTCCAGGTATATCAGTAAGTATTAGGATTCCTGAACAATCATTTAATTTTTCAATAGCATCAGTTAAAGCATTTTTTAAGTCATCAACACTATATTCTTGAACAAAATCTACGTACTGATAATTGTTTTGATTTCCTGCTATAAGTTCTAATGAAGAAGTTAAACCAGAACCAAATTTTCCATGCCCTGTAACTAATATTCCTATCATATTTTTCCTCCTATAAATTAATTTTTATTTTTAGATACATCTACATCTGGTTTTAATATAGTTAATTTTGAAGTAATGGATGGGTAATATAATGATGAAGGTTGAAATACCAATTTTGCATTATAATAATATAAATATGCATTTTGTTTATCATTAATATATTCGTATTGCTTTGCAATCATATAAAGTATTACTCCTAGACTAAAACCATTATATTTTTTTGTATCAATAGCATTATTCATTTCATGAATTAAATCATGACTTTGATCAAAGATGACTTGATAGGTCCAAGTGGTATATTGTATAAAAAGAGTATCATTAGTGTGTTTAATGGCATCTAATAGTAAGGATGCATAATATTGATCTTGTTTTAATACGAAAATGTGAAAGTACAATTCTAAAAAATGATGCATATCTTGTACTTTATAATTTTGTTTTAACATATGCACTAATAATTTTTCAAATTCATCATTATCATTTGATTGGTATAATGATTTAAGCATATAAAGATCACAAACGTAATTTGTTAAAATTGCTCTTGTAAGTGGAGCTTGAATAATTGCATGTACTGTTTTGGTATCTCCTTGATTGGATGCTTTAATTAAACAGTTTAATTGTATTTGCTTGAATATTGATTTTATAATGAATAGTAATGCAATAAACAGTATTATTCCAATTGTAATATTACTCATAGACACTCCTTTAGATAATGAAAAAGGGGAAATACCCCTTTTTTTATTTTAACGAAAAGGTTACATTTCTGGTTCATCAGGTAGTTGATACCATTCTACTAAAGGTTCATATCCGCCTCTAATTTCTGAACCATCTGCTTTTATAGCTTTTGAGTTTCCAGCAAATATTCCAAACGCACAACCAACGATTCCACATACTAGAATTAAAGCGATACATTTTACAGGTGTCCATCCTTTTTTAATCAATCTGTATAATCCTAGTGTGATAAATAATGGTATCATTTTTGGTAAAATACCATTTAGTAATGATTGAATGCTAATTCCATCAATTACTAATCTTAATTCTGTTCCACCATAATTAGCAATTAATGCTCCTACAACAAATATTCCTAAAATAGATGCTGCATGAGTAAATTCTTTGGCATTTGACGTAAGCATTGTTACTGCTTTTGTACCTAGGTTATATGACCAATGCATTAACCACCATCTTACAATAAACTGTACTACGTTGAAGATAAGTAAGAATAAAATTGCACCTACAATACTTCCATTTAGTGCGATATTTGCTGTAATACCAGCAGTAATTGGAACTAAAGTTAACCAGAACATCGCATCTCCAATACCACCTAATGGCCCAGCTGCTGAAATACGTACAGATCTAATAGTAGCTGTATCTGCTTTATTTTGTTCTAATGATAAGACAATACCCATTACAAATGTAACAAGAAATGGATGAGTATTAATAAAGTCAAGGTTGTGTGTCATGGAAGCTTTTAAATCTTCTTTATTTGTATGGATTTTACTTAGTCCAGGAAGCATTCCCCATAACCATCCACAAGCTTGCATTCTTTCGTAGTTGAATGATGCTTGTAAAAAACATGATAACCATACCATTTTGTTAAGTGTTCTTTTATCTAATGGCTTAGCAGGTGTTAAATCTTGATATTGTGCAGGTACGTTATATGCCATCAGATTCACCTCCTATACTTGATCCAGCATTTGCTTTAATTTTAGAATTGACATTATAGTCATAAAGAGCTATTGCAAATCCAACGAATGCAACTAACATTAATGTTGCTCCTGCAGTTGCTTCTAGGTTTTGGAAAACTAGTGCAGTAGCAAATCCAGCTAGTAGGAATCCCCACATATCTGGAGCCATCATAACTTTCATTAAAATCGCAAATCCAACAAATCTCATTGCTCCACCAGCAGCGTCTAGTCCTGCCATAATCCAAGAATGATTAAATGCTAAATCTTGTAATGTAGCACCTAATGCTTGACCACCAAGTAGACCAGCAACAGCTAATAAACCAAATAATGTCCCTAAGATTCCCATAGAAATGAAGTTAATACGTGCAATTCCTTTAGTATCTGCATTAGCAGCACATTCATCAGCTTTACTCATCATCCCTGACATAATTGTAAATGTGATTGTTACAGCATATTGACCAAATACTGCAAATGGAATTGCAAGACCTAATGCAGTTCCAACTCCATCTGAAGTTGCTTCTAATCCTAAAGATTTGGCAAATACTGTGGCCATAATTCCTCCTAAAATGGCATTTGGAGGTTGTGCACCACCAATTGGCATACTACCAATTTGAACTAATTGGTATGCCCCTCCAACTACTATACCTAGTTGGAAATCCCCTAAAATTGCTCCTATAATAGGACATGTTACAATTGGTTGGTATAATGATTCTAAAAAGCTAAATTGATCAATACCCATAATAAAAGCGACAATAAATACGAGCGCAATCTGGATAAAATTTACATCCATTTTATTTCCTCCCCTTTATTTAATAAAATGCTATTTCCATAGTTTATCAAGATTTTCAGCTGGTGTATCTGGTACACGTTTGATTTCCAATTCTACACCAAGTTCTTGAAGTTTTTTAAATGCAATAACATCATTATCATCTACAGCAACAGATGTAGCTATTTGTCTTTTTCCTTCAGCCATATGCATATTTCCAATATTACATTTTTTAATTGGTACTCCACCTTCTACAAGTTTTAATACGTCTTGTGGTGTTTCACAGATAATAGCTATATGTTGACTATCTGATGCTTTATGAATGATATTAATTGTTTTTTCAATTGTAAAAAAACGTGTTTGTGCATATGCTGGTGCAGCCATATTCATTAAGCTTTGGCGAAATTCATCAGTTGCAACTGCATCATTTGCTACAAGTAGTAAATTTGCACCTACGACTCCACACCATTGTGTTGCAACTTGTCCGTGGATTAGTCGATTATCAATGCGAGTTAAACGAATATCAGGCATTTTATTACCTCCTTTCTTATTATGATAAATCAGTTTGAAACACTGAAACCATTTACATTACTATTTTAACAGTCTATTGTTTTGAAGTATTTGCATTTTTTATTAGATAATTTATACATTTTGAATGTTAAATAGTACGTAATGATTTAGTTGTTTTACAATTGACATGACAATTTGTGAACTAATTGATTGTAGTCCCATTATTATATTATGATTTAACTAGTTTTTTCATGATAATAAAAAATAAAATGAGTATACAAGAAATATATACTCATTTTATTCTAAATAATTTTTTAAGACCTAATCGTACTACCTGAATAAAGCTTTGTGATTTAAACATTCTGTCTGCTGGAATATATCGTTTCATTATTCCTAATGTTTTTTTATTGTTTCTAGATGAAAAGGTGAGGGTACCATTATTTTTTGTAACGATTGCAAACCGAGATATCCACTTTCCTTTAAATAGTACAGAAGCAATAATATAATCAACTTCATTCCATGGTATTTGAATATAGTCACGTTTGTTTTTATCGTTATAGAATTCAAAGGCATTATTACCAATTAGAATTTTTCCATAACTTGCCATCATTAGATATGATGTTCCTTGAATTGTTAAATCAACTTTTGAATTAAGTGATTGAATTTGTAAATGATTCATAACTTATAAGATTACATTAAGTGTATAACATGGGCTAAAATACCAACAATAAATAGCGCGATAATAATTACAATTGGTGATACTTTTTTCTTTAATAGCCATGAACATAATAATGTAAGTAATAAAGCTGCTAATCCAGGAACTAATTGGTCTAGGTTTTGTTGTAAAGTAGTTACTTTTACTTGATCTAACGCATTTGCTCCAAGTTGGCTATACGTAGTAAGAGCAGATTTGATTCCTTCAGTTCCATGTGGAAGAGTTGCCCAATCTATAAATGCCCCATTTGGTTGAGTTATTTTTGTAATAACAGGAGTAAAGGATACATTTACCCATCTTTGTACTAGAGAACCAATAATAAACATCCCTAATAATGAAGCACCTTGTGTAATTTTTCCTAGAAGGCCTCCAGATAAGTCTTTTGAGATAGATGTTCCAACTTTATATCCAAATTCTAGTGTATACCATATAAAAGCCATACGAATAATATTCCATGCAAAGAAGAATAAGAAAGGTCCTACGATATTTCCACTTAATGCAAGCGATGCTCCTAATGCACCTAAAATTGGTCTTATTGTAAACCAGAATACAGGATCACCAACCCCAGCTAATGGCCCCATCATTCCTATTTTAACACCTTGAATGGCTTGATCATTAACATTTGCACCATTAGCTCTTTCTTCTTCTAATGCAAGTGTAACCCCCATAACAGGAGCTGATACATATGGGTGTGTATTATAAAATTCCATATGTCGTTTTAAAGCCTGAATTTGATCCTCTTTATTTGGATAGAGTTTTTTGATTGCTGGAATAATTGAATAACACCAACCACCATTTTGCATACGTTCATAGTTCCATGAACCTTGAAGGAACTGATGACGCCATGCTATAGATAAACGTTCTTTTTTTGTTAAACATATTTTATTTTCCATTATATTTCATTCCTCCTTCAAGATTAATAATCGTTTAATATATCTCCAAGAGGATCAAGTGAACCACCTGTTCCTCCACCTTTATTTTGGCTATCTTTAAGACCTAGATAAATTAGTGCAAGTGCAACCCCAATAGCTCCTAAACCAATCAATGTAATTTCTTTGATTGTTGCAAAAATAAATCCTAGTGCAAAAAATGGCCATGTTTCTTTTGTAGACATCATGTTAATTACCATTGCATACCCTACAGCTGCTACCATTCCTCCACCAATTGCCATACCATCAGATAACCATGCTGGCATTTGGTTTAATGCATCAGCAACAATTTGTGCTGGTACAATACATAGTGCAAGTGCTGGAAGAGCAATACGAAGTCCTTGCATTAATATAGCAATCATTTGCCACATTTCTAATTTTCTCATATTTCCTTTTTCTGCTTCTTTATCCATGATATGTACAATAGGTATAGAAATTGTTCTACAAATCATAGTTAAGAATAATCCTGCAACAGAAAGTGGGATAGCTAATGTGATTGCTGTAGAAATAGCACTTTGAACATTTGTTGATCCCCCTTCTAGTCCTAGGACCATGATAATAGCTGATGCTACAGATGCAAGTGCTGCATCAGGAGCTACAGCTGCTCCAACGTTTGCCCATCCTAGAGCAATCATTTGTAATGATCCACCTAAAATTACGCCTTCAGTAGTGTGCCCAGTTACCATTCCTATTAAGGTACATGCAACTAGTGGTTGATGGAATTGAAATTGATCTAAAATTCCTTCCATACCTGCTAGTAAGGCTACGATAAAGATTAGAATTATTGTAATAACTGACATTATAAATCCTCCTTACTGTTCTTTTTTAATTCGGTTTTAGCTTTGTTAAGCAGTTGATTAATATTTTCTGAAGAATCACTTGGTACTTGCTTAACATTAATAGAAACACCTTTTTCTAAGATTTTTTCAATATTTTCAACATCTTGTTGATCCATTGCAATCGCTTTATTGACTACAACTTTCCCAACAGAATGTGCGATTGAACCTAAATTTAATTCTTTAACATCTACTCCTCCTTCAATGGTACAAAGGGCATCAAATGGATTTTCGAATAATAACATTGCTTTTGTACCACCAAAACGTGGATCTTTTGCAACTTCAATCATTTTTTTGATTGGAACGACGTGAGCTTTGACTCCAGGAGGAGCAGCTTGTTCTATCATTTTTTTACGTAATTCATCTTTTGCTACATTATCTGATACAACAATAATGCGATCTGGTTTAGTTGTTTTTGTCCATGTTGTTGCCACTTGTCCATGTAATAAGCGTGTATCAATTCGAGCTAATACATATTTTATTTTTCCATCACCAATTACAGTTCCTTCTGGAATACTATTTTGAGATATCTTTTGTGTAGAATTATTTGTTGTAATTTTTTGTGGCTCTAAAGATTCTGGTTTTACCTTTACTCCCTCTTTTGCAACTTCTACAATATGTTTAGCTATTTCGTGTGCTGTATTTGTTGAAAGTCTTGAAGCATAAGCTTCAATTAGCATAGGTAAATTTAATCCAGTAACAATTGCCCATGCATCTTGATGTTCTTCAAATAATTTATTTATTTGATTAAAAGGTGTTCCACCCCATAAATCAATTAGAAAAAGAACTTGTTCTTGATTTTTTAATGATGTAACTGCATTTTTAATTTTTTCACTTAGTTGTTCAGGACCCTCATTAGGTTCTAATGATATTGCTGTTACATCTTCTTGCTCACCAAATATCATGGCACCTGATTGTAATATTCCTTTAGCAAAATCGCCATGACTAGCAAGAATGATTCCTACCATATTGTTTCCTCCTTTGTGATTCATTTTTGTCATATAGTAATCCTATATCTACATAAATTATATACTTTAGATAGTTTCATTTCAAGAGTATAATTGAAAACCTTTACAAAATATTCTATTTTTCTACATATCAACTTGATAAAATATTTTTTTGCTGGAAGTTACTAATTAGTTAAAGTAAGTACATATATGCTAAAAGCATACATGTATATAATAATAAAAACTTAATATTTTTTTTGCATATGCAAATTAATGATATACACTGTATAGATGGAGGATTATACTGTGTTATAGATAGAAAAGGAGGAAACAATTATGTATAAAATGGTAGATAAAACCCAAATAGGTGAATATGTATCACAATTAGTAAATTACAAATTTGAAAGTCAAGCTTCATTTTGTAAAGCATGGTTAGAAAAAGAAAATTTAGAAATTACTCAAGAAGAATTAGGAAAAAAAGCAAATAAGTTTTCGCAAATTAAAAATGGAAAGAAAGCTATTCAAATTGAGGATTTACCTATTTTTTGTTCATTGTTAGGTGTTAATTGTGAAGAAATTTTGAGTGCAGGTAAAATTGTACATAGAACTAATCAACTTACTAGTTATCTAGTTGCACATTCGAATGATCAAAATATGTGGGAAGAATACATTCATATTGAAAATCATCCCATCTTAAACAAAGATGAATATGAAAAGACAGTTTTAGATTATGCTGTTTCTTATCATAACCTTGAACTAATAGAATATTTAATTGATCATAAATATATTTGGTTTGATAGTAAGAATGAAAAAGATATTCATTATTCTATAAATTTTGGAGCAGGGACTAAAATAAAACGCATTATTGATGGGGATGGGTTAGAACAACAAATATCAAATATGGTATTTAGAGAAAAAATTATAGCTTTAGCAATCGAAAAAAATAATCTTAATATTTTAAAAGAATTAAAAGCAAGAGAAATACCAGATTTTTATTCTGGTTCTGCTTTTGCTCATCCAGGTGATTTACTAATTAGTCTTAAATATGAACATGAAAAAGATGAACATGATAAATTTTTAAAAATTACCTTGAATAATATTTCAAAGACAACGGCGGATGTCATTGATTATTATACGACTCCGTTTATTATAACTGATTCTATTACAAAATACAGAGATAAAAGAATTAGAAAATATGAATATATGTGCTATTACATATCAAAAATATTAGACGTTCTTGTTGAAAATAAACATAGTTGTGTTAAATCAGCTTTAAAAAGAGCAATTCAATATAGTCAAGAAACCTACAAGCTTGTAAAAAAACAAATTGAAATAAATTTAGAAATAAATAGGGCTTCTTTACCCTTTGTAGATTCAGATAATGAATGTACAAGAAAATATATTAAGGAGCGAATAGCTAATATGACAAAAGCACTATTTGAACAATCTGATTTTCGTTGTAACAAGGATCAAATGATGGTTCGTGTTGTTGCATATAATTATAGTGATCCTGGATATCAACATATTGTTAGAAATCTTATTTATGTAAGTAAGACATCCAAAGATCAATATATTAATAGTCTTATTAGCGAGTTAAATGAACTGTATGATAAAATAATAAATATTGAAAATGAATTTTTGATAAAAGAATAACATTTGTGTGATAAAGGTATTTATTATGATATAAAAGGAGGAATGAGTATGTTTTATATAGCAGAGCAATTTGAAATAGGAAAATATATAGGTCAATTAGTAGATGAACAATTTGAAAGTCAAAATACATTTTGTAAAGCATGGCTTGAAAAAGAAAATATAGAAATTACTAATAAAAAAGAATTAAGAAAAAAAGCAAATAAGTTTTCACAGATAAAAAAAGGAAATAAATGGATTCAGACAAAAGATTTACTTATATTTAGTACATTATTAGATGTTAGTTGTGAAGAAATTTTAAGTGCGGGTAAAAATCACATACCTAGAATAAATAGATTAACTAATGACATGGTGGCACATTCATATGATCAACAAATATGGAATGAATATATTCAAAATAAAAATGAACCTATCTTAAATCAAGATGAATATGGAAAGACTGTAATAGATTATGCTATGGATTGTCAAAATCATGAGTTTATTGAATTTCTTATCGATGAAGGATATATTTTCCTTAGTGATAAAGATAATCAATTCTTTCACCTTAATTATGGTTTTTGGATAGAAACAAAGATAAAAGATATGAATTATAGCAGTAGACATCTTAATTGTTATGATCGTTTGTTGAATGGTGTGATGGCAAGACAAAAGTTTATTATACTTGCAATGGAAAAAAATAATCTAAATATTTTAAAAGAATTAAAAGCAAGAGAAATACCAGATTATTATGATATGTGCTTTTTTGATTTTTCTTATCAATTAATGAGTAAAAAAAACTGTCCAATTGAAAATGATCAAGATATTTATGAATATTATAAAAAGAATATTTTAGAGAATATTATATATTCAAGTAAAGAAATCGTTGAATATTTCACAGAATCATTTCAAGTTTATGTTAACGAACTTGAATATGAATATACGTATTACTATCTATCAGAATTATTAAATGTTTTGGTTGAAAATAACCATCGTTATGTAAAAATTGCATTAAAAAATGCTAGTCAGTATAGTAAAAAAACTTATGAACTTATAAAAAAACAAATAAGGGAGTATATTAATTCAATCAAGAAACAATATCCTTTATATACTCTAACTGAAATAAAATCTAACATAGATAAGAATTTAAGCTTTGATAAAAGTATTGTTCGTGTGATAGATTATCATGGTTCACAAAATGTTATTAGAAATCTTATTTATGTTAATGCTCAGTCTAAGGATCATACAATCAATTGTCTTATCAATGAATTAAATGATTATTATTTTAAAACAATTGATGTTATCAATGAATTGTTAAAGGAGACAGCATAAGAATTTTTTCTAGTAGTATATAATTGATATAATTGTTAAGAAAGGATTTAGGTATGAAAAAGAATTATTTTAAAATTATTTTAGTTTTACTATTACTAGTAACAGTAACAGGATGTCGTTCCAATTTTAAAGTAAAAGAAATATCAGATTGGTCGTTTCAATATAATACAGGTACTAATGATTATAGTTTATTGATTGCATTTAATGATGAGGCGCACCATCAAATTGCAGCAGATGCAAATGTTGATATTCGAATTGTAAATAATGAAAATGAAGTTTTGTATGAAAATACGGTTTCTATTACGAAAGAAAATTTTCACTATTATACAAGTAATCTAAAAGGAAAAATGTATGTTGCGGATATTAGAATCCCAAAAGATGAAATTAAAAAAGGTAAATCTAGTCAAGGTACAGTTTTCTTTACAGTATATAATCCTCCAGCTTTTGAATTTCAGGAATGTAATTATCCTATTTCATATGATTTACCTACTGAAGATTTTATAGTAAAGTCAGAATCTCTTCCTAAAGAAATAGATATAAAAGGATATGATGGAACTACAGAGTCTAAAGTTCTTATAGAAAATATGGATATTAAAGTTGATTCTAATATAGGTAATTTAGTTACTGTGTTGATTTCAGGTACAAAGACCTATTCTGGATCATCATATATGAGTATTGATATGTTTGATTACCAATTGTGTGATAGTGAAGGATTCACTGTAGATAGTGGTAGTGTGTTTTTAAATAAATAACCAAATGTGGATGGTAAGATATATGTATTTTAAAATAAAAAACTAACTTCTATATATTATAGAAATTAGTTCTTTTATTTTTGTGCATTATTCACTTGATAAACTTCTTGATGCAGTAAACTAACAATGTCATTAAATTCAATTTCGCTCATTTCTTTATCAGAAGTCATAATCATTAATGGAATTGTATTTTTTCCTGGAGAAATTGGTGGTTGCATATACGGATAAGGATTTAAGAAAAAATTATTTTTTGTATAGAATTCAATTCTTCTTTTTTGTATTAGAGTAACAGGCGGTTCCACTTCTAAAACAATTGTTTTATTAGTACTGTTTTTTAGTTCTAGCAGTAATTTTGTACCGATACCTTGACCTTGAAATTCTGGGTTTACAACTAGATGGTCTACATAAATGTATTGGTCAAATTCCCATGTTTCAATAAATGCTTTTATTTCATTATTTTTAGTATATAATACTAAAATTTGGTAATTTGGATTATCCAACAATGATTTTTGATGTTTATATGTGCGAAATTCATCTATTGGAAAATTTTGTTGCATAAGCGTATATACTTTATCAAAATCAGCTAAATTTAATTTAGTAGATGTCATGTGATTCTCCTTATTATTGTGTTTCATTATATATATATTTAATAAAATAAAAAGAATACCAAATGGTAGTCTATATTAGTATAAATATGGGGCGATCGATGGGGATCGAACCCACGCATGCCAGAGCCACAATCTGGTGTGTTAACCACTTCACCACGATCGCCATATCACGTTGTTAGTATATACTATAATATATTATTTGTAAAGGACAATTTATAAAATTGTGTTTGGAAATCGTATAAAAATTGTATATGTCTCTAGGGAATATAATTTTTACTGTATACTAAATGAAGTATAGTATGTTTAATAATTAATTTATGTAATCATATCTATAAAGGTTATCCCTATATAGATTGTATTCATAAAATTGAATAAACTATATAGAGATACATGTATGTTAATCTATATTTATTGATTGTTTTTTAAAATATTTGAGCAGGTAGATTATCCACATACCAAAACTTAATATTATAATTAGTGATACGTATTGACTAAATAATTCTGTTGTATTAGGAATTAAATGTTTACTAGAAGGCAGGAGTGGTATTATATCAAATATAGAAAGCAATAATTTTGGTATAATAATGACAAAAAAATCAATTAACCATTTAATGATTTTTACTTTATTTAAAACAGGTAAAAAAGCCATATATGATAATCCTAAAAATGATACTCCTATTATTGTATTGGCTATAGAAACAAATAATGAAAAGAATACATAATTATAAATTTTAAGAAGAATACTAATGTTTTTGGCTTTATTCTGTTCTAAGTTATTAATATCTAATGGATTGTTTGCTAACTCTTGGTTAGTGTTATTATTATTATGTTCTATAAAATTTTGATAAAATAGTTGAAATTTATCTTTAAGGAGTACAAAATTCGATTTTTTTGTAATTTCTTTGTCTATACTTATAACATTAGAATTTTTACATTCATTTATTGTCTTTGTTTCATGATTAAATTGATTTGTATTAATTTGTAAATCATTTGATATTTTAGTATTTTCATCCTTTAAATTTTTTTCTTGATTTAAATCTATTGGGATTAATTCGTTGTTGGTATTAGAATTAGTTTGAATAGGCTCTTGTTTTTTTTGATAACTTGAATATTGGGATTGAACAGGAATATTAGACTTTATATTATGTCGATTATATATATTTTGTAAAACAGAATCTACTTGTTTTTGAAATGGTTGATTTTTATTAACTTTGGATTGATGTAGATATTCACGTATATCTATTTGAATATCATTAAAACAATAATGAGGATTGACCATTGAAGTATCATTATCTAAAAAGTCTTCTAAAGAGTGATTTGATTTAGATATTTTTGTATAGTCAACAGGAGATAAATATTTTATAAGTTCAATTATATTATGAAATGATAATATGTGATGATTTTGTACTGATTCTATACAAGAATGATTTTGTTCTATATAAGCATAGTCAATGTTTGGGGTTAAGGGAAAATTATAAATATTTGAATTTGAAGTTACATATAAAAGTTGATGCGGTTGGAGTATGTACAAATCATATATTGTTTTGATTAAGTCATATGAAGTTTGTATAAAATGTTCTTGATTACTAATATAAATGATTTGATCAATAGTATGAAGTAATTCTTGTATTTGTGGTATTTTTTCAATTTCTTTATAGGAAGTAAATAAGATAATTTTAATATTTCTTTCAATTAATGTATTAAAAATAGATAAAATATTTTTATTTACTATAATATTATGTTGTTTTTTTGGATTTAACAAATAAGCTTCTATAGAAGTTATAATAGAATGAGCAACATGATATTCTAATGATTCGTACATAGCGTTAGAGTTTTCATATTCATGGATAAATTCTTGATACGTGTAAATACCAAATTTTTCTGGGTAAAGTTCTGTAGAAAAATAATATCTTATTTGATTTAGATTTAGTATTAGATCATCTAGTGTAAAAATTACAACACGGTAATCTTGTAATGTACGTATTGAATTCATACATGTTTCACTCCTTCCACTATTATGACTTTATAATATCATAAATATGATAAAGATTGTAGTTATTTTATGGTTATTAAATGAGAAACGGCAAAGGGTTATTTGATTCTATGCATCTTGACAATGGATATACAAAAAAGTATCATGAGACCATAAATAATAAATAAAAATGCGGAGGATATATATGGATTTTAAACAACAAGTAGAAAGGCGAAGAACATTTGCAATTATATCTCATCCAGATGCTGGAAAAACTACTTTGACGGAAAAATTTTTATTGTATGGTGGTGCAATACAAGAAGCTGGTATGGTAAAAGGGAAAAAGTCAAGTAAACATGCAGTATCTGATTGGATGGAAATTGAAAAACAAAGAGGAATTTCTGTTACATCTTCTGTTTTACAATTTGAATATGATGGGTATTGTATTAATATTCTTGATACACCAGGACATCAGGATTTTTCAGAGGATACTTATCGAACATTAATGGCTGCAGATTCTGCAGTAATGGTTATTGATGGAAGTAAAGGGGTAGAAGAGCAAACTCGTAAATTATTTAAGGTTTGTGTGATGCGTCATATTCCAATTTTTACATTTATTAATAAAATGGATAGGGAAGCAAAAGATCCATATGAGTTAATGGAAGAAATAGAAAATGAATTAGGAATTAAGACATGTGCAATTAATTGGCCAATAGGTTCAGGTAAGAATTTTAAAGGTGTATATGAAAGAAAAAAACAAAAAGTAATACAGTTTAGTTCTGGTAAAAATGGAGCTAAAGAGGTAGCAAATACAATGGAGTTAGATTTAGAAGATGAAGATACTATTTGTTTAATAGGTCAAGAATATTATCGACAATTAAAAGATGATATTGAATTATTAGATGGTGCAAGTGAAGAATTTGATTTAGATTTAGTAAGAGCAGGAAAGTTATCTCCAGTTTGTTTTGGATCTGCTTTAACAAATTTTGGGGTAGAACCATTTTTAGAACATTTTTTAGAGATGACTACACCTCCATTAAGTAGACAAGCAAAAGATAGAGAAATTTCTCCATTTAATGAAAATTTTTCAGCATTTATATTTAAAATACAAGCAAATATGAATAAATCACATCGTGATCGTATGGCATTTATGCGAATATGTAGTGGTAAATTTACAAAAGGGATGGAAGTTTATCATGTACAAGAGGGTAAAAAGGTGAAATTAAATCAATCTAAGCAGTTAATGGCATCAGATAGAGAAACTTTAGATGAGGCATATGCAGGTGATGTTATTGGTGTATTTGATCCAGGTATATATTCTATTGGAGATACATTATGTATGGCTAGTGATAAATTTGAATTTGAAGGGATTCCTACTTTTGCACCTGAACATTTTGCTTCTATACGTAATAAAGATTCTATGAAACGAAAACAGTTTGTTAAAGGTGTTGAACAAATTGCAAAAGAAGGAGCAATACAGATTTTTCAATCCCCACATTCTGGTATGGAAGAAATTATTGTTGGTGTTGTAGGAATTTTACAATTTGATGTATTAGAGCATCGTCTTAAGTCAGAATATAATGTAGATATTGAAAGAGTTAATCTTCCATATCAATATATTCGTTGGATTGGTAATAATGATGTAGATTTAAATAGTTTAAATCTTTCATCAGATACTAGAAAGGTTCAAGATTTAAAAGGAAATTATTTATTATTATTTGTTAATGAATGGGGGATACGTTGGGCAACCAAAAATAATAGCACATTAATATTAGAAGAATTTGGAAGATAGTCTCTTCCTTTTTTTGTATATTAACTTAGAAATTATAAATACTAAAAGTATGAAAACATTTTTTATATTATATTTTTCTTTTTCTTTTTTATCAAATTTTACCAATGCTATTATGCCTCAATATTTTGAAAATATTTATTTGAATAGTAGTTATTATGGAATGTTTTATGCAGTTTCTTCTTGTTCAAGTTTTATTTCTAGTTTAGTTTGTGCTAAATTATTGAATCGTTATAAGACTAATTTAATATTAGGAATAGGAATGCTATGCTATGCAGGTGGACAATTTATATTAGCCTTAATTTTATCTCCTTTTTGGATAATGTTTTCGCGTGTGATTTCTGGGATAGGGATAGGGTTTGTAATGGTAAGTAGTTTAGCCCACCTATTAAATCAACCTCAATCTACTACAAAATATTTAAGTATTTATGCGATTACTCAAACAGTTGGTGCAGCATTTGGTTTCTTTTTAGGTGGAATAATTGGCAATCACTCAATACAACTGAATTTCACTTTACAAATTATAGGAATGCTTTTAATCAGTATTTTTACATGGAGGATAATAAAGGGGGTTATAAAAGAACAAGAACATGAAAAAACAAATTCTCCTTTAAAAAATATTTTAAAAATTATGATGCTTTCTGTATTTTTCTCTAGCTTAGGTTACTTTATTCATGATAATTGGTTAAACTATTTATTTAAAAAACAGTTTCACTTTTCCCCATTAAAAATCGGTTATTATCGACTTGGAGTAGGTGTAGTTAGTTTAACGATTAATACAATATATCTATTTTATTTAAAAGATATTAAGTATATATTAGTTTATATATTAATATGTTGTACAATATTATTATTTAGTCTTTTTTTCAATCATTCGTTAACTATGTTTCTTGTTATTACACTTTTATATCATATGCTTACTATGATTATTCTTCCTATGCAACAATGTTTAATTAAGTCAGTAAGTCATCAAAATAATCAAACTTCTGGTATATTTAATGCAACAAAGTCTATTGCCATGACTTTAGGACCACTAATTTCTGGATATAGTTATTTAGTATCTGATTTCTTTGCATTATTTTTTATAGTAGGTAGTTATTTAATCTCTGTAATTTTTTTAATCATTTTTTATCATTGGAGTACTTGAATTATAGGATATATCCATGTAGAATAAAAAGACAAGTAGGATACTTGTCTTTTTGTTATTTTATATATAATTTAATTATTAATCATAAAAGAGGGAAAATAGATGCAAAGAAAAGTTCATTTAATCGGAGATGTTGATTTATCTAAAGTCAATCAAATCATAGATATGTTAAAAGAAAAAGAGGAAAATATAGACTGTGAGTACATAGAATCTTTAAGAGATTTAAAAATTGATTCTAATAATGATCATATTATTGAGATATTAAATGGTGTGATTGATAGTTTATCTTTTAATATTAAGGTGGTAGAGAGAAAAAGAGGGCGTAAGCCATCTAATCAAGCCATTGAAAAGCGTATATTTATGTTTACAGATTTTATAAGTAATGAAAATGCGATGTTTTTAGTTTCTTATTTATTAAATAATCCTCAAATTAAAGAAGCAAAGTTTGATTATCGTCAACAAATACTAACAGTAAAAACAACAGATGCGTTTATTTTTAATAAGATCAGTAGAGTTGTTGAAGTATTTGATGAAAATATCGAGATTACAGAAAGTTATGCCAAAGCAAAAAAATTAGATATGTATTTAATGTTAAAGTTTATGATGCTAGCAATATTAGTTTTTAGTGTCTCTTTAATATTGGTTACATTATATGATCCAACTATTGTTTCAGTGATAGCATGGATAGTGACTTATTTAATTATTGCTTTTAGAAATGCAAAAGAAGTATTCGATAATTTTAAAGATCATCATTATTTAGAAACAACTAATGTAATATTATTTAGTTCCATGTTAATGTTTTTAATAGGATATTTTTATGAGGCTACAATTATTTTATTTATCTATCAAAGTTTAGAAAGATGGTTAAAACAAAGATGTTTTAAATTAGTAACACGTTTGGTGAAACAAATTGATAAAACAGTTAAATTAATACGTGTAAAAGATGGAGATGTCTATGTTCAAAAACAAGTAGATGATATAAAAGAAAATGATGTTATTTTATTAAATCAAGGGTCTATGTGTTTATTTGATGGAGTTGTACTTGATGGAACTATAACAGTAAATACATGCTTGTTAGATGGAAATAAAGATAATAAGGAGTGTAAACAGGAAGATTTTGTTGCTAGTGGTACAAAGATTGTACAAGGTGGTGCAGATTTAAAAGTAACAAAACCATATCATAAAACTAAAATTAGTAAACTTTATCAATACAGTTTAATTGACATGAATGAAATAGGAGAGTTAGAACAAAAAGAAACACGTATACATCGAATATTACTATGTATTGCAGTAATGCTTTCATTAGTAATGTTACTAGTTAGTATTTTTTCAAATCATATTAGTTTATTAGGTCCCGCATTACTTATTATTTTATCATCATTTACTGTGTCTATGATTCGTCGATTTATTTATCAGTTTGCTATTATTAAAGCTTTAAAAAATGATATTTTTATTAAAAATGAAAAAAGTTTAGGAAAAATAATTCAGGATGTTCGATGTTATTTTCGATTACCTAAAGAAAAGCAAAAATCATATGAACATCAATTTCAATACCATTTAGGAGGAATTGAAAATATAAATAAAATGAAACAATATGATTGTATTTATGATGATGAATTAGTTTTAGAAAAAGTCTTATTATTTATTTATCAATTAGATAGAAAATGGCGCTTAGAAAAATTACTTTCATTTTCTTTAAAACTTATTTTATTTATTTTGTTAGCTTTTAAGTTGATTAATTTTACGATTTTTATTATTTTTGCTTTTAGCATTGATTGTATGCTTTATTTACACATGGTAAAGACAATGGAAAAGAAAGTAAATTAATATATATTCTTTTAAAATAGGAGGAATTAAATGATGAAATTATTACATGAGTATATAGTAGAACAAGGAGAAGTCATTGATGAAAGTATATTAAAAGTTGATTCTTTTTTAAATCATCAAGTAGACCCTATTTTAATGGATAAGATAGGGAACGAATTCTATGAATATTTTAAAAAATATCCAATTACTAAAGTCGTTACTGTAGAAACAAGTGGGATTTCTCCAGCATTATTTTGTGCATTAAAATTTAATGTGCCAATGGTTTTTATCAAGAAAAATGTACCTTCTACTATGAAAAATATGACAAGTGCTTTAGTTTATTCCTTTACTAAACAAAAAGAATATACGATTTCGTTAAGCAACGAGTATATTGATCAAAATGATCATATTCTATTTATTGATGACTTTTTAGCTAATGGACAGGCATTTTTAGGTGTAGAGAAAATTATATATGAAATTGGAGCTAAAATAGATGGAGTAGGAATTGTTATTGAAAAATCATTCCAAAATGGACGTGAAGTAATTCTTGATAAAGGGTATGATTTGTATTCATTAGCACGTATTACATCATTAAAAAATAATACAGTACATTTTATTGAAGAAAAAAGTAAAATATAATTCTTTTAAATTATGCAATGATGAACCTATAAAAAAGATATACTAGAATGAATGAATATTAAATGGAAAAAATAATATTGATAAAAGTTTTACTAAGATATCTATTAT
>JAHHSU010000060.1 GCA_020025035.1 Thomasclavelia sp.
ATATTTTATATCAAAATTATAATTCAATATTACTTTAAAACAGATAATTCATAAAATTTATGATAATCTTTTCCTTTAGTCATCCATTGAACACAAGATAAAACATGTTCTAATTGATGATGTAAAATAGTTGTAGGCAATATACTTGAATCATAATAAATATCTACTAAATAGTAATGATGATATTTACTACTTTTAATTTCCTTTATACTTGGGTTATTTTTATCCCCTTCACTATACCCAATTTTAATACTATCGATTCCTTCCATTTCTAATAAAAAATCTAAATTTTCATCATGATATACAAAACTACAATGTTGATAAAATAAATAATGTTGAATATAATGGAATGCTTTTTTGACTGTATTTTCAAAACAAATATAATCTACTGTAATAAAATGAATATCCATTTGATTTTTAAACCATGTGTACTGACGTTTTGCATACTGCCTAGAATGTTGTTGAATAGATTTTATAATTTGGTCCTCGTTATCATTTTGTAGTTCAAACAATTCCTTATATCCAATTGCTTTCATACTTTGCATTGAAGAGTTTGCTCCTTGTTCAATTAATTGATTAAATTCGTGAATTAATCCACTTTGAAACATTATTTCTACTCGTTCATTTATTCTTTGATATAAAATTTCTCTAGGTAATGTGAGTCCAATAAAAATTGCATCATATAAACATTCATGTTTTTGACTATTAATTATCTCACTTTTTGTTTTCCCATTTTGGTAAAATATTTCAATCGCTCTTATTACTCGCCTACGATTATTTGGATGAATTTGCATAGCAGTATCATAATCTATTTTACATAATTCATGATACAACTGTTCATTGGTTAGTTGTTCAAATTTAGTATCATTTGCCTTATTTTCTTTACTAAATTCATAATCATATAATGCTGCTTTTATATATAATCCAGTCCCTCCAACTATAATAGGAACTTTATTTCTACAACTTATATCCTGAATACATTTACGAACTTCATATTGAAATTCCATCACTGAAAATGTTTCATCAAAATTACGTATATCTAGTAAATGATGTTTAATTCCTTGCATTTGTTGATGAGTTACTTTTGCAGTTCCAATATCCATACCACGATAAATTTGCATAGAGTCTCCACTTATAATTTCTCCATCTAACTTCTTAGCAAGTTCTATTCCTAATTTTGTTTTTCCTACTGCAGTAGGACCTACAATAACAATTACTTTTTCTTTCAATTTTTACACAACCCTTTTAAACAATTTTTCTAAATCATATCCAGAATAAAAAATAACTGTTGGTCTTCCATGTGGACAAACATATGGATTATCACATCTCATTAAATCATCTAAAATAGTTTGCATATCTAACATAGTCAAATAAGTATTTGCTTTAAGTGATGCCTTACAACTAAGAGTTGCAATTGCATCTTCTTGTAATGCAACGTGGTCTACTTTATCATGTCTTAATATCTGTTCAATCATGGCATCAATATATTTTTTTTCATCAATATCATGCATCCATATTGGTAATTGTTTAACAGTAAAACTATTCGATCCAAATTCCTCTAACTCAATTCCAACTCTAGATAACATTTCTTTTTTTTCTTGTAATACTAAAAATTCGCTTTGTGGCATTTCAAATATTAACGGTAATAACAATTCATGATATGTAGGTGAAAAATGTTCAAATTTTTCTTTATAATATTCATAATTTATTCTTTCACGTGCTGCATGTTGATCAACTAAATATAATCCCTCTTGGTTTTCACCAACAATGTACGTACCATGTATTTGACATTTTGCATAGATTTTCTTTTTTATATCTTTTTTTACTTCTTTTTTGATTTCTTTTATCTCTTGCTTTTTATCAATAACTAATTGTTCATTGACTGCCATTACATTTGTATCTAAATTTTCCTTATTTGTTAAATGAAAATAATCATTCTCATTTAACTTGGTTATACATTGATCCTCTATACTAGGCTTTGTTGTTTCATTTAAATGAATAATAGATTGTTGATAGTTTTTATTATAAGTTTCTTTTTCAGTGACTTTATTTTTAGCTTGATAGGTCAAATCATTTTCCTTTAATATACTTTGAACAGTACTATAAACAAGTTCTTTTAACTGCTTTTCTTTAGAAAACCTAACCTCCATTTTAGCGGGATGAACATTTACATCTACTAAATATGGGTCAATTTCAATATCAATAAATGCAATAGGAAAACGGTCATGAGAAAGGTAATCTCGATATGCTTGATTAATGGCATCAATCGTTACTATGTTTTTAACTACACGATGATTAATCAATGTAATAATATTAGATTTTGATGCTCTTGATGTATCAATTTTAGAAACATAACCACTAATTTTAAACTCTTCATTCTTAGTTTCTACATACATCATATTTTTAGCAACACCTAATCCATAAATTTGACCAATCACTTCAATTAATTGATGATTCCCATTAGTTTTAAATGTTAATTTATCTTGATGATACAAACTAAAAGATATATGAGGATTAGCAAGTGCAAACTTTTCAACAAATCCTTGAATATGTGAAAATTCAACATTAACACTTTTTAGATACTTTAATCGTGCAGGTACATTTTGAAATAGCTTAGTTATGGTAATATCAGTTCCTTTTTTGGCATCTGCTACTCTAGAATATTGCAATTTTCCAAAATCGTAAGCTATCTCATAACCTTCTTGATGATCAGATGTCTTTAAGACAAAATTTGAAACTGAGGCAATAGAAGGAATAGCTTCTCCTCTAAACCCTAATGTAGTAATATTAAACAAATCAAAATTATCTTTAATTTTGCTAGTAGCATGAGGCAAAAAACACATCTTGGCATCAAGTTTATCCATCCCTATCCCATCGTCTACTACTCGAATCAAGCTAAGTCCACCATCTTTTACATGTATCTCAATTGTCTTACTTTTAGCATCGATACTATTTTCAACTAATTCCTTAACAACGTTAGCTGGTCTTTCGATTACTTCTCCTGCTGCAATTTGATTGATTAATTGTTGATCTAACTGTTGTATTTTCCCCATTATCCTTACCTACCTATTAATTTTTTTATTTCTACTAACGAATTTAAAGCTTCCATAGGAGACATTTCCATAGGATCTATTTTATCTAGATATAACTCAACAAGTGATGGTTCATTTACAGTACTACAAGAATCAGTATTAACTGGATGATTTATTCCAAAATCATGATTTCCACCTTCAAGGCTTACTAAAATCTCTTTAGACCTGTCTAATAATATCTCTGGTAAATTTGCTAGTTTAGCTACATTAATTCCATATGATTTATTTGCTTTTCCGTCTTTCATTTTATACAAAAAGACTATTTCATTACCTTGTTCACTAACACTTGCATGAATATTTTGTATATGCCCTAGTGTGTTTTCTAATTCTGTAAGCTCATGATAATGTGTTGAAAACAAAGTTAAACATCCAATATGTTGTACAATATACTCTATAATAGATTGTGCAATTGCCATTCCATCAAAAGTAGCTGTTCCTCTACCTATTTCGTCAAAAACAATCAATGAATTTTTTGTTGCGTTTTGTAATGCTTTATTTGCTTCGATCATTTCCACCATAAATGTAGATTGTCCAGAAATCAAATCATCACTTGCACCAATTCTTGTAAAAATCTTATCCACAATAGGTAGATTTGCTTCTTTTGCACAAACATAACATCCTATTTGTGCCATGATAACAGTTAATGCGATTTGTCTCATATAAGTTGATTTTCCACCCATATTAGGTCCAGTAATCAACAATACATTTTTGTCTTTATCAAGCAAAACATCATTTTCTACATAATGTTTACGTTTCATTACTCCATCAATGACCGCATGCTTACCATCTAGAATATACATTTTTTGTTCTGTATTAAATTTTGGACGTACATATCCACTTTGACTAGAAACTACTGCTAATGATTGAAATACATCGATTTTAGCTATTGCGTATGCAACTTTTTGAATATCGGATACTTCATGTTTCACAAAATCTTTGATTCGGTGAAATATTTCATATTCTAACTTAGAAATTTTATCTTCAGCACTTAATATTTTATTTTCCATTTCCTTTAATTCTGGAGTAATAAATCGCTCTGCATTTGATAAACTTTGTTTACGAGTATATTGATATTCCTCCTTAACTAAATGAAGGTTTGCTTTTGTAATTTCAATATAATAGCCAAATATTCTGTTATATCCTATCTTTAAATTTTTAATACCTGTTTTTTCCTTTTCATTTGCTTCAAAATCTAAAATCCATTGTTTTCCATTATTTCTAAAATCTAGATATTCATCTAATTGTGCATCAAACCCTTGTCGAATAATCCCACCATCTTTAATATTTAAGGGTGGATTATCTACTAATGCATTATCAATTAGATCTGTAATCTTATGCATATCTACTAAATCAACTAAAATATCCTCCATTAATGGATTATTTAGGGATTGTACATGATAACGCAATTCAGGTATTATTTTTAAAGAATTTCCTATCCATTTTAAATCTCTTGGATTAATATTTCCATATGAAACACGTGCTGCTAATCTTTCTAAATCATAAACTTCCTTTAAAATTTCCTTAATACTTTCTCTTTCTATATAACTATTCATCAATAACTCAACAGTATCTAATCTTTTTTCTATTTCACATAAATTAACTAATGGTTTATCAATCCATTGTTTTAATAAACGTGATCCCATTGCACATTTAGTATGATCTAATAACCAATATAAACTACCATATTTTTCTTTTTGTCGAACTGTAGATAAAAGCTCTAAACTATTTTTAGTATGTATATCCATGTTAATATAATTTTCATTCTCAATTAATCGTACTTTTTTTAAATATGGAAGATCACGTTTTTGTGTGTTGACTAAATAATTAAAAAGACAAACCATTGTTTCCATAATTTGAATATTATTGATATCTTCAAATAACACTTTATATGATTCCTTAAAAGAATCATCATCACAATATGAAACCACTATGCGATTTTGCTCTTCAATCATATTTTGGTTGATATTTGATTCATTTGAATGAACGACAACTTCTTTTACTTTAAATGAAAGTAATATATCTACCAATGCTTCACTTGATAAATCAATTAACATTGCAAATGTTTCACCAGTAGATACATCAGCTAAGCCAACTACAGCATGTAAGTCAAACGATTGATAGCATGCAATAAAGTTGTTATCACTATCCTCTAAATCCCCATCAATAACTGTACCTGGAGTAACAATTTTAACTACTCCTCGCTGTACAATACCTTTTTCTTCACCTGGATTTGTTAGTTGTTCTACAATTGCAACTTTATGTCCTTTTTCTACTAATCTTTGTATGTATGAAGAAGCAGAATGAAATGGGACTCCACACATTGGTACTCTTTCCTCTACTCCCGCTTCCCTTCCTGTTAAAGCTATATCTAATATTTTAGATGCAATGGTTGCATCTTCAAAAAACATTTCATAAAAATCTCCTAAACGAAACATGACAATAGCATCTTTATTCTGTTCCTTTATTTCTAAATACTGCATCATCATTGGTGTATATTTTGCTGACATTATATCACTTCCTCTTTTAGAATTATAACATATTTTTTTACTTTATAAAATCTGGATTAATACAATTTAAATCATCATCATTATCTTTCATTTCAATTTTAATCATTGTTTCTCCTACAACATGTACACCCATCACCAATTCTATTTCTAGTAAAACATCATGATCACCTTCAATAGTAGCTTTTTTACATTTAGGTTCTTGTACACAAATACTGATTGGTTGATCTGTTTTACAAAGTGTTTTTTGATCAACTTTATCGATAGGAATTGGTTCCTCGTATTCAATTTTACATACCATCACATCACTTTGAGTGTTATGATAACTATACCATAAATGTACGTCAAAACTTCCTTTTATACTTGCAACTTGCTCATTTAAATATGCTTTATGTGTATGTTTTACAATCCAACAACCTAAAATACTATCACATTTATTTTTTAGTGACATGTTCGTATTTAA
>JAHHSU010000061.1 GCA_020025035.1 Thomasclavelia sp.
TTCTCATACTACTTCTAATATCTTTTCTATTATGAAAGATGTTATACAAAAAAAATGAAGATTTTATTATCTTGTAGTTAATAATGTTTCATCTAATAAACAATCTTCTATAAAACTTCATGAACTAGATAGAATAAAAAAAGAAGATATTAGGATATCTTCTTTGAATTAAATTATTCCTAGATGAATTAAGCAAAATTTATATAACAAAAAATTTGATTTTCTATAAAAATAAGCTTTTATTTCTTAATTTCACTTTTTACTTGTAATTTAAGATAAATATATAGTGTTTTCATTGATGGAACACATTTTTAAATATACATCTTAAACTCTTTTTTATTTACCACCATGTGTTCAATCTTTATCTTGGTTTTTACTAGGATTATTCTGTTTATATATGTATATGATGATAATAAAAAGTACTCATTAATGACAATTACAAATCATTCATGAATACTTTTATAGGAATTTTTCTAACTTCAATGGATATCATGATTTTGATAATAATTTTTGATAAACTGCCTCTATACAAAAAGCACCTACTGGAGCAGTAATTAAAATTGCCATGACTGCTATAGTTAAAACAATATGACCACATGATAATCCCATTGCTAAAGGAACACCACCAAAAGCTGCCTGAACTGTTGCTTTAGGTGTATAAGAAACCATACAAAATAATCTTTCTTTCATTGTAAATTTTGTTTTTAACAAACATACAAATACTCCAATCATTCTAAATGTAACAACACCAAGAATTAATAATACAGCTGGAATACCTGCTGATGTAACATAATGAATATCTACCGTTGCACCTACTAATACAAATAGGAAAACCTCAGCAATCACCCATAATTTATTAAATCTTTCTGATAAACGTTGAGCTACTTTTTCTTTATTTTTTTGTAAAGTAATTCCAATTGTCATTACACCTACTAATGAAGCAAAAGGGATTATATCTTTAAACGAATCCTCAAATGAAACTAATAAAAACGAAACACTTAAAATAACCATTAATTTAATTGTATCTCTAATATGGACTTTTTCAAACCATTTAGAAAGAATAAATCCAACTACAACTCCTGCTAATATACCTAATCCTATAGAAATTGGGATATCTATAAAACTTTGAGCTGATACTCCATTTCCTTTGGCTAATCCTGTAAACACACTAAACATAACAATTACAAAAACATCATCTACAGATGCACCAGCAAGAATTACTTGTGGAACACTATGTTCTAATCCATATCCTTCTTCCATAATTTTTAACATTTTTGGTACTACAATTGCTGGCGAAACAGCACCAACCACTGCTCCCATAATTGCAGCATCTAATACACTAATCCCTAATAATTTTGGTGCTAATACTACCATTCCTAATATTTCAAAACAAGCAGGAACAAAACACATCAAAATTGCTGGCCTACCAATTTTCTTTAAATCATCTAAATCTAATGATAAACCTGCACGTGTTAATATAATAATTAGTGCAATTCTTCTTAAATCTGATGATATTCCAATTAATGAACTATCAATTAAATTCAATACAGATGGTCCTAACACAATTCCTGTTAAAATCATCCCCGTTAAACTAGGTAGGTGAATTTTTTTACACACATACCCCATTAACATACCTAGTAGCATAATTAATGCAATACTATTTAACATTCTTTTTTCCTCCTTTTGTTGTTGAACGCAAAAAAAGCTGATTTTAAACGTTCTTGTAGAAGTCATCAGCTATTACTAGCAGTTTAAGTTGATTATAACTTTGGGAGAACTTCATTCCCTATTTATATAAATCTTTACATTAATGTCATTTAATGATTTCCATATTAGGATTTCCATCATTTGATAATTTATACACCAAATGATGGAAATAAAATAATTACAATTATTTTTTAGAGCATACTTTAATTCCTAATTCATCTAATTGTGTTGAATCTACCTTAGAAGGAGATTTTGTTAATAAACATGAAGCACTAGATACTTTTGGAAATGCAATCACATCTCTTAATGAATCAGAATGAGTAAGTAACATAGCTATACGATCTAATCCCAATGCAAAGCCACCATGAGGTGGTGTACCATATTGGAACGCATCAACAAAGAAACCAAATTGTTCTTGAATCTGTTCTTCACTAAATCCTAATGCCTTAAATACACGTTCTTGAATATCCTGTTTATAAATACGAAGTGAGCCCCCACCTAATTCATACCCATTTAATACAATATCATATGCATCAGCCAAGCAATCAGCTGGATTAGTTTCTAATAAATCTAAATGTTCTTGCTTAGGTTGAGTAAATGGATGATGTTTAGCATAATAGCGTTTTGTTTGATCATCATATTCAAACATTGGAAAATCTACTACCCATAAAAATGCAAATTCATCCTCATTATATAATTTTAATTCTTTTCCTAAATGGATACGAATTGCTGCTAAAGCATCACAAACAATATCATAACTTGTATCACTAACAAATAATAATAAATCATTGTCTTGTGCATCCATCTTTAAAAGTAATTTAGAAAGATTTTCTTCTGTAAAGAATTTTGCTATTGGTCCTTCTGCTTTTTGACCATTTACTTTTAACCATGCTAGTCCCTTAGCTTTATAACGTTTTGCAATATCTGTTAATTGATCAATCGATTTTCTTGAAAAATTAGATGCTTGATTTTTAACATTAATTCCTTTTACATGACCACCATTATTTAATGCAGATTGAAACACCATAAAATCTACATCTTGAACAGTTTCATTTAAATTAACAAGCTCTAAACCAAAACGAATATCTGGTTTATCATTTCCAAAACGTTCCATTGATTCCTTCCAAGTCATTTTTGGTAAAGGTAATTCTAAATCAATTCCTTTTACATCTTTCATCATTTTTTGAATCATTTGTTCACAAACTGATTGGATTTCATTTGCATCCATAAAAGACATTTCTACATCAATTTGTGTAAATTCTAACTGACGATCAGCTCTTAAATCTTCATCCCTAAAACATCTTGCAATTTGATAATAACGATCAAACCCAGCAACCATTAATAATTGTTTAAATAGTTGTGGAGATTGAGGTAAAGCAAAAAATTCTCCAGGATGCGTTCTACTTGGAACTAAAAAATCTCTTGCTCCTTCAGGTGTAGATTTAGTTAAATAAGGAGTATCTATTTCCATAAAATCTAATTGATCTAAATATTGGCGAATAGATTTAGTAATTTCATGACGAATTTTTAATTTTTCTTGCATGATAGGACGTCTTAAATCTAAATAGCGATATGCTAATCTAGTATCTTCTAATGCATCTGTTTCATTTGCAATAATTAAAGGTGTTGTTTTGGCTTCATTAATAATTTCAATACTACTTGCTTCTATTTCTATATCCCCAGTAGCCATATTCTTATTTTTAGAACTTCTTTCAATTACCTTTCCAACTACACAAATTACATATTCGTTTTTAATTTGAGAAGAGATAGCTTCTAACTTTTCATCTACAACTATTTGTGTAATTCCATAACGATCTCTTAAATCTATAAAAACTAACGCTCCAAGATTTCTTTTTTTAGCTACCCAACCTTTTAATTCTACTATTTCACCTACATTTTCAATACGCAAAGCATTATTGTGATACTTTCTACTCATGTTTATGCCCTCCTTGTACATGATGTTCTATATATTCTAATATCTTTTCTAAAGGAACCACATCTTGTGTTTTAGAACAAAGACATTTAATATTCACTACTTCATTATTCATTTCTTCTTCTCCAATGATTATTGCAAAATGTGCATTTGTCCTTTCAGCTGTTTTAAACATAGATTTTAGGGAACGATTTCCATAACCCATATCACAACTAAATCCATTTGCTCTTAACATCGTAATAATCTGACAAGACAAATCCTTAGCCTCATTACTTAAAGGCATTAAATAGACGTCTAATCCATCTTCTTCATCCATACCATTATTTTCTAATGTAATCACTAATCTTTCTAATCCAAATGCAAATCCCATACCAGGCATATCTGGACCACCTAATTCTTCGACCATTTTATTGTAGCGACCACCACCACCTAATGTAGCAGCATTTCCTAATGTTGGATCATCACTAATCACTTCAAATACTGTTTCAGAATAATAATCCAATCCTCTTACAAGATGACAGTCTATTTCATAACTCATTTCTAAATCATCTAACAATTCACATACTTTTTGAAAATGAGCTTTAGACTCTTCACTTAAATAATCTATTGTTTTAGGGACATTTTTTAATAACGGATTATCTTTATCTACTTTACAATCTAAAATACGCAAAGGATTACTTTGAAAACGTTGTTTACAATCATCACATAATTCATCTAAATGATTTTGAAAATAATCGTGTAATGCTTGTTTGTATGCAATACGACTTTGTTGATCACCTAATGAATTAATATGTAACTTGACATGATCAATTCCAAGTGCTTCAACAATTGTCACAGCCATTACCATACATTCTACATCAATTGAAGGATCCTTAATCCCCAACATTTCTACTCCAAATTGATGAAATTGACGCATACGTCCTTTTTGTGGACGTTCATACCTAAACATAGGCCCCATATAATAAAGTTTTGTTAATCCATCAGGATTAACATATAACTTATTTTCTACATATGCTCGTACTACTCCAGCAGTTCCTTCAGGTCTTAATGTTAAAGAACGATTTTTACGATCACTAAAAGTATACATCTCTTTAGATACAACATCTGTATTTTCGCCTACCGAACGAGTAAACAATTCAGTGTGTTCAAAAATTGGTACTCTAATTTCTTTAACATTATAATAATGAGCAATAGTATGTAATACTTGTTCTAAATATTGCCAATGTTTCGTTTGTTGTGGAAGTAAATCCATTGTTCCTCTAGGTGCTTTATACATAAATTTTCTCCTTTCAAATAAAAAAACGACCTTATAATAAGGACGTTAATTACGTGGTGCCACCTTACTTCACTATAATTTATAACATTATAGCCTCATTCCAACCATTACGTAACGTGTAATTAACGTTAATAGCTACTACAATTCACTATTACAGCTCCAAGATGTCTTCAATGTTTCATTACATTACTTTTCACCAACCAGTAACTCTCTACAATAATTTAACCATCTACTATTTCTTTTCATTGCTTTTAGTATCTTTTATTATTATAAACATTCATTTTATAAATGTCAAATCGCTGATATACTAATATTTTATTAGTCAAAACTCATAATATCTATATAAAAAAGTCAGTTATTACACTGACTTTTTTATAGTATTAACTTTTATCTTCTTGAAATAATCATTTATATTATCGCAATGTTCTTATCTGTTTTCTTTTTCTTATCATCGTTCATTAATATTAATATTGCTATTAAACTAAAAGAACTAATAAAACATAGTGAATATCCAAGCATTTTTGTTTTATCTCCAGTAATAACTCCACCTAATGAATTTGAACCAGGATTAACAATTACATCTCCAGGTTTAATTGGATCAATAATGATATGATCATGCTTCACAAATTCAATTGTTGTAGATTTAACTGGTTCAGTACCCATTCTGCTATCAGTTAACGCCTTTGTTGGAATAATACATAACATAAAGCACATTACTAAAGCTATAATTAAGCTTTTTTTCTTCATGATTATTCTCCTTTCTAATAATTTATCCTTACTATCTTTTATATAACCACTATTAAATTACCATATTTATCCCAAATAATCAATAATATATGACAAAATAATTCAAAAAAATTTTTTTCCGTGAATTGTAAAATGAAAGTGGAATTATAAATAAACTACAAATTAGTTCATAGATGCCGTATTATTTTGTTGCACACAATTTTCAAAGGAGGCCTCTATGAACACTATTACTATATCACAAAAACAAAAA
>JAHHSU010000062.1 GCA_020025035.1 Thomasclavelia sp.
AGACAAATGCAATAGGTATTGTTTCTAAGTCAGGACGATATGGAGGCACATTTGCTCATAGTGATATAGCAATGGAATTCGCTTCATGGATTTCACCAGAATTTAAGCTTTACATTATTCAAGACTACAAGAGACTTAAATCAGATGAAAATTCAAGATTGTCACTGGGATGGAATCTTAATCGAGAAATCTCCAAGATCAACTACAAAATTCATACAGACGCAATCAAAGAATATCTTTTAAAGGATCTTACCAACGAACAGTTATCTTATAAATACGCAAGTGAAGCAGATATGCTCAATGTTGCCTTATTTAACAAAAGAGCAAAACAGTGGCGTGAAGAAAATCTAGATTTAAAGGGTAACATGAGAGACTATGCGAGTCTGAATGAGTTATTGGTGTTAGCGAATATGGAAAGCTATAATGCAGTTCTTATAGGTAAAGGTATGGATCAAAAAGATAGAATGATAGAGCTTAGAAAGCTTGCCAGAACTCAGCTGATGTCAATTGAAAAGTTGAACAATACAGGAATCAAGAGTTTAGAGGATAAGTCAAAGAAATAGAGAGGTATGTTATAAGATGGGCATTGAAAATTATCTTATTTCCAATAATATTGCTCTTATCGATACTAATTGCTTTTCTTAAATTTATTATAAAAGTTAGTGGAATGATTTTAGGTATAATATCTTTTCTAGTGTTTATAGGAGCAGTAGCTTGCTTTATACAAAAAGATATGGCAACAGGAATAGCAGCATTACTACTAGCATTCTTGATTAGTCCTTATGGACTAACTAAAATTGCACTGTGGATTATAGCATACCTTGAAGTAGCGAAAGATACATTAAAGGAAATATAAGAGATTTAAGACGATGAAATATAAATCTATCGTCTTTTTCTATGCATAAATTTAAGAGAAAGGAGGCGATGATATAAGCATGTATTTATTTGATGAACAGCCTATATTGGCAAATAAAGCGTTAGCAAGAGAATTAGGCTTAAATGAAGCTATTGTGCTTCAACAAATAAATTATATATATGCTAACATAAATATGTACAAAAATGATCGTTTAAAAATGTTATAATAGTTAATATTACTGGACCATCATATCGAATTAAAGATAAATTAAATATTAAAAAAGTGGGAATATTTAGATGCAACAAATTGGACAAATTATATTGACTTTTATATGTATAGATTTTTTATACTTAAATTATTTTTAAGTTTGTTATAAGCTCTACACATTTATAAGTATACAGATATAAAATAAATTTAGTTGTGTTAAATATACACTTATTGTTGGAATATGATATAATAGACATATCAAAGGGGTGATAATATGAAAAAAGTACAAATTGCATTAGTTACAGGATTATCAGGTGCAGGAAAAAGTAGCTGTATGTCAATATTTGAAAATTTAGGTTTTCGTTGTATTGATAATTACCCTATAGAATTATTAGATGATTTTGTGAATCTTTTAAAAACTTCACACCATTATGCAAAAGTGGCGTTGGTTGTTCCATTATCGGATACTAAAGAAGTTACTAAAGTATTGTCTAATGTAGATTGGATTAATTTACAGATTTTGTTTTTAGATGCTTCAGATGATGTGATTGTTAAAAGGTATAAGCAAACAAGACGTGCACATCCTTTATTAATAGATCAAAAAGCTTCTTCACTAATAGATGCAATTCAATTTGAACGAAAATTATCAATTCCTGTACAAAGAATTGCAAATAAGATTATTGATACAAGTTCTTTGAGAATTTCTAAATTACAAGATACTATAGAAGGTTATTATTTACATTTTCAAACCGAGCTATTTCGAATTAGTTTTGTTTCATTTGGTTATAAATATGGTATTCCTAAAGATTTAGATTTAATGTTTGATGTAAGGTTTTTACCAAATCCGTTTTATATTGAGGAATTACGGGATGGAACAGGAAATGATCAAAAGGTATATGATTATGTAATGAAGCAACAGGAGACACAAGAATTTATTGATCGGCTTACTCCAATGTTAGATTATTTATTTCAAAGATTTCAAATGGAAGGAAGAATGCATTTAGTAGTTGGAATTGGTTGTACTGGCGGACAACATCGTTCAGTAACTTTAACTAATTATTTTGCAAATTATTATCAAGAACAATATCAGGTTCACCGTTTGCATAGAGATGCAAATCATTAAATGAAAGGTAGGGATATGATTGGTTTCATTTTCGCGTGTTGTTAAAGAAGAAATTGTTTTTAATGATTTTGATCAATGTTGTGCAAAATCATTAATTGCAGCGATGATCAAAATATCAGGTACATTATCTTTATCTAGTAGTGGATTAACGATTGATATAAGAACAGAAAATGCAAAAATAGCATCGAAAGTCCATAAATTATTAAAAGAAATATATCATCCAACGATTGAATTTAAGGTTTCTAGAAAGATGAAGTTGAAAAAAAATAATATTTATGTATTAAAAGTGACAAAAGCTAGAGAAATATTAGATGATTTAGGATTACTAAATGGATTAGGTTTAGCTAATATACCCAAAAAAGATGTGATAGCGAATCAATGTTGTAGACGTGCCTATTTAGCAGGAGCATTTTTAGCTACTGGAAGTGTTAATCATCCATCAACTGCTAATTATCATTTAGAAATTTCAGTTAATGATAAGGAATTAGCTATGTTTATTCAAGAGCTAATGAATGAGTTTGAATTAAATGCTAAAGTGGTGACTCGTCGATCTAAATATATTATATATCTTAAATCGTCTGAAAAGATTGGAGACTTTTTAGGTTTAGTTGGAGCAACTAGTTCCTATATGAATTTTGAATCTGTTAGAATAGACAGAGATTTTATTAATAGCATTAATCGATTAGAAAATTGTGAGATAGCAAATGAAATAAAAAGTATGAATGCAGCCAATCAACAAGTTGCAGATATTCAATATATTCAATCTAAAATTGGGTTAGAGTTATTAGATGAGAAAACTAGAAATATAGCTTTACTTCGTCTTGATAATCCTGAATTAAATTTAAACGAATTAGCAAATGAATATGTAAGTAAATATGGAGCTAAAATATCTAAATCAGGATTACATCATCGTTTTAAAAAGATAAAAGAGGAGGTAAATCGTTTAAAAGCGATGGAATAAAATGAGAAAAATAGAGGAAAAATTTGGTAATAGAGTTAGAGAATTACGATTGCAAAGAAATTGGTCACAAGAAGAATTATCATTTAGATGTAATATTTCAAAAAATTATATTTCAGATTTGGAACGAGGAACACGTAATATTTCATTAAAAGCAATTGAAAGAATAGCTAATGGATTAGAAGTAGAAATTGTAGAATTATTTAATCAAAATCAAGGATAAGGGAGTTGTCGTATATGGAAAGTATTTTATGGTTAATTGGTGGTATTGTAGTAATTACATTAGCTTTTAGATTTTTTGCATCTTTTTTATGGTTATTTGTTTTAGGATATATTATTTTTGTGATTTATCGAGCAATTAAAGTGAATTTTATGACAGAAGATAGTAAATCTTATTCAAATCATTCTTCTGATACCAAAAATAAAGATATTATTGAAGCAGAATATACAGTAAAAGAAGATCGTATAGATGAATAGTATTAGATTAAAAAGGGGAAAATAAAATGTTAGTAAGTGAAATAATACAGGCAACAAATGGGATTTTAATAAGTGGAAATTTAACTGATGATATTCGTGGATTTACACAAGATAGCAGAAAAGTAAATGTTGGGGATATGTATATCCCTTTAGTTGGTGAAAAATTTGACGGACATGATTTTATTCAAAATGCTTTTGATGCTGGTGCATTAGCAATTATTACTTCTAAATTAGATCATTATCCTAAGGATAAAATTGTAATTCAAGTTGAAAATACACTTATAGCAATGCAAAGTATGGCAAAATACCTTAGAGAACATCGTGATGTCATTGTTGTTGCGATTACTGGTAGTGTAGGAAAAACAAGTACAAAAGATATGGTTGCAAGTGTTTTATCTACTAAATTTAAAACATTAAAAACAAAGGGGAATTATAATAATCATATTGGATTACCTCTTACTATTTTAAATTATCATGATGAAGAAGTATTAGTACTTGAAATGGGGATGAATAATTTAGGAGAAATTAGTTTGTTAAGTAAGATTGCACGTCCTAATTATGCAATTATCACCAATATAGGAACAGCACATATTGGTAATTTAGGAAGCCAAGAGAACATTTTAAAAGCAAAATTAGAAATACTTGATGGTATGCAAGAAGATGGGGTGTTAATCATTAATAATGATAATGAATTACTTTATCAATATGGTATTAATCATCCTGTAGTTACTTATGGTATTCAAAAAGATTCTAATTATTCTCCTACTAGTTTAAAAACATTACCACATCTTAGTACTTATGAATATCAACATCATATGATTGATGTATTAGTGCCAGGAGATCATTTTGTATTGAATTCATTAGCTAGTCTTGCAATTGGAGATTTAATGGGAATAGAAATAGATGATATTAAACAAGGTATTAAATCTTTTCAACTAACTCAAAATAGAATGGATTTTAATCATTTACAAAATAATATGATTTTAATTGATGGAACGTATAATGCTAATTATGATTCCATGGTTTCTAGTATTAATGTTTTAACTAAATATCCAAATCGAAAAGTTGTAATTCTTGCAGACATGCTTGAATTAGGTGATTTTAGTGAAGAATTGCATCGAAGTGTAGGTTTTGAGTTAGCTAGTAAAAATATAGATATTATTATTGGAGTAGGAAAAGAAGCAAGATTTATGATAGATAGTGCTAGAAGAAATGGTGCAAAAAATCTATTTCATTTTGTAGATAATACACAATTATTACAAAAAATTGATTCGATTTTAAATGCAAATGACGTTATTTTAGTAAAGGGATCACAAGGAATGCATTTATTAGAGGTTGTGGATTATTTAAAACAAAGATATGGTATTTAACTAAGTTGTATTTAAAAATTAAATTATAAAATTGCTTGATTATAGATAAAAATAACTTATGTTACTATGTGTATAATCAAAAAAGAGGTGAAATGATGGAAAATATTACAATAGCGATGGAAAATTACCTAGAGATTATATACGAATTTCAACAAAATGGTAAACGGGTACGAGTAAGTGAAATTGCTAAAAAGAAAAATGTAAGTAAAGCTAGTGTAAATAATGCAATGAATGTTCTTGCTGATTATGGTTTAGTTATTAATGAAAAATATCATGATGTAATACTTACTAAAAAAGGGGAGAATCTTGCTAAATTTATTTGCGAAAAGCATAGAGTAATACAAGTTTTATTTGAAGATGTTTTGGGAATAGAATCTAGTATTGCAAGTCATGATGCTTGTTTAATTGAACATGTAATTAGTGATCATTCTGTTTTAAAAATCAAAGAGTTTTTAATTAAAAAAAATTATATCAAAGAGTAAAAAAACCTATAATAACATTCTGGTAAAAGAACTTATTAAAGGTTTTTTTATAATAGATTTAGATATTGGATATTTTTAAATTGTAATAATACATTGATAATTTTGTTATAATTAATCTTAATAAATGATATTATTTTGG
>JAHHSU010000063.1 GCA_020025035.1 Thomasclavelia sp.
CAAAGATAGCACGTTGCTAGGCATTTGTATCCTTTTGGATACCTTTTTTTGTTTTGTTTCAAAAATTTTTTTGTTATAATATATTTATAACAGTGAAAGGAATGGTGTTATTTGATAAAAAAATTACTTTGTTTATTATTACCTTTTTGTTTTGTTTCGTGTAAGGCAAAAGATAATATACCGAATTTTTCTATAGATTTTTTTTATAAGGATTCGTGTGAATATTGTAATGCATTTAAAGAAAAAGCAATTCCATATTTTGAATCGAGATTTCAAGATAAAATAACAATTAATTACTATAATATTGAGGATGAAGATTCTAAAGAATATTATAGTACTATTATTGATAGATTAGATAATTTTGATGATGAATGGTATGAAAATGTTCCATTTATAGTGCTTGATCCTTATTTTGCATTATTGGGGTATGGAGATGGTGAAGAAAAGTTAATAGCTGACGATTTTGTTAATGCATTGAACAATAAACCACTATCGAAAAAATTAGAATTATATCGATATAACTTTAAAGTAAATGTAGATTAAATATTTGTAAAAAAAGGAGGAAAATTTATGTCTACACCACATAATCAAGCTAATAAAGGAGAAATAGCTAAAACAGTTTTAATGCCTGGAGATCCATTAAGAGCAAAATTTCTTGCAAGTAAATATTTAACAGATGTCATTGAATTTAATTCAGTTAGAAATATGCTTGGATATACTGGATATTATAAAGGCAAAAGGGTATCTATTATGGGGTCAGGAATGGGAATGCCTTCTATTGGTATTTATGCCTATGAATTGTATACTCAATATGATGTAGAAACGATTATTCGTATTGGAAGTTGTGGCTCATTAAAAAAAGATGTAAAGGTTAGAGATATTATTATTGCACAAGGATCATGTACGGATTCAAATTTTGCTGTACAATACAATCTTGGTGGTACATTTAGTGCAATAAGTACTTATTCATTATTAGAAAGCGCTGTTTCAATTGCGCAAGGGCTAAATGTTAGGTTTCATGTAGGAAATGTTTTTTCTACTGACTGTTTTTATGTGCCTGAAGGAGATTCTAATTTAAAATGGGCAAAGGCTGGATGTTTGGGAATAGAAATGGAATCATATGCATTATTTACAACAGCTGCGTATTTACAAAAAAAATCCTTAACATTATTAACAGTATCAGATTCACTAGTTGATTTGGAAGAAACATCTTCATTAGAAAGAGAAAAAACGTTTACAGATATGATGGAAATAGCTTTAGAGGTTGCATATGCCAACGAGTAAAGTTGCGTTATTTGATTTTGATGATACAATTTTACCTAAAGATTCTATGGCACGTTTAATTATCTATTGTATTCAATTACACCCATTTTCTTTGAGATATATTTTTAAAATTATTGGATATTCATTTTTGTATATATGTAGGATATGCGATTTTATTAAGTTAAAGGAGGCAATTTTGTTTCCACTAGATATACTTTCTAATCAAGAAATATCTACATTTTACAAACAATGTTTAATTCCAAATTACTATGTAAATGTTATAGATGAAATTAAACAAAAGAAAAAAGAGAATTATATTTTATTTTTAGTATCTGCTTCTCCAGAAGCGTATTTAAAATACACTGATTTACCTTTTGATTACATTATTGGAACTAAAACAAAAGAATTAGGTAATCATAGTAGTTCAACAATTATAGGAATGAATTGTAAAAGTGAAGAAAAAGTAAGAAGAATTAACAGCATTTTAAAGAAAAATAATATTGAAATTGATTATGAAAATTCATATGCATATTCTGATTCTAATAGCGATTATCCTATGATGAAATTAGTAAAAAATAGAGTTCGTATTTCAAAAAAAGACGGAAGTATGAGTGAATATGTTTATCCACAAAAAAACTTAGTTGTATAAATAACTAAGTTTTTTTGAATGTTATCATTAAAAACTGCTATATTAATTAAAATGTATCATAAAAATATAACTAGCGTGGCATGTTGTATTAAATTGTAAAAGATAGATGTATAGGTATTAGCATTTTTCTAAATCAACAAATAATAACATAATATTAATGATTCCAGAAATTCCAATAATAATATAAATTAAATTAGTAAAAAATGAACCTGCTCCAAAAATATAATCAACTAGATTAAATGAAAACATTCCAATTAATCCCCAATTTATTGCCCCTATAATCGAAAAGATCAATGCTGTCTTTTGTATAATGTTCATGATTTTATACCTCCTTTATATAGTATTAACTTATCTATCAAAATTATACTATCATATTTAATAAGATAAAACATATACATAAAGTACATAGAAAGGTGGTTTGTATGAAAAAGAAAATCATTATTATTTCATTAGTTTGTTTTATTGTAATTAGCGGATTAGTTTTTTTTATAAGAAAAGAAAAAAGTATCACAAAAAAGGTCAATGAAAGAAAAGATAATATTCAAGATTATCATTTGGAAGCTAATATGGAAATGGTTATAGGAGATGAAGTAAAAACATATAAGGTAGATGTAGATTATTTAAATCATGATGGTGAATATTTTAAGGTTTCTATATTTGATAAGTTACTAAATCAATCTCAAGTTATTATGCGTAATTTAGAAGGCGTATATGTTTACACACCATCTATTAATCAAGTGTATAAGTTTAAAAGTGAGTGGCCGTATAATAGTGATAAACCTTATATATATCAAACATTATTAAAGTATTTTGACCAAGAATATGAGCTTAAAAAAGAAAATAATCATGTCTTATTAAGAGGGAATGTGACTCATCCTCATGATCAAAGCATTGTACGACAAGAAATATGTTTGAGTAAAGATTTAATTCCACAATATGTTAGTGTGCTAGATGAACAAGGAACAGAAAAGATTCATGTAGAATTTACTAAATTTGAGTATAATCAAGGTGTAGATCAAAAAATATTTGAAGTAACACCCTATGATCAAACACAAACGAGTAGTTTTGACGACTATCCATTATTCCCATTAGAAGTATTTGGTAGTAAATTGACCAGTCAAGAACAAACATCAGTAAATGGAAATACAAAGCATATTTTACAATTTTCTGGAGATAAAAACTTTACTATTATAGAAACAATTAATGATAAGGAAAAAGAACAAGAAATAATTACAACATCTGGAGAATTGATCGATTTAGTAGGTGGCTTTGGAGTATATGAAAATGATGAATTAAAAATGTTGTATCCTGGTATGACATGTAGTGTATACTCAAAAGATATGACAAAATTTGAGTTGATTGAAGTAGGAAATAGTCTGCGCGTTGAAGTATTAAAATAATTTTTGACATTCCTTCCTTTTGTGAGTAGAATGGTAAAAGAGGTGAGGATATGATGAGTTGTTATCGTGAAACATATGTCAATATAGATATGAATAATTTAATATATAATATTGAATATATATATCGTATAAGCAAAAAACCATTATTAGCAATTATTAAGGCAAATGCTTATGGACACGGAGACTTTGTTCTTGCAAAAGAATTAGAAAATCATCCTCAAATATATGGATTTGGTGTTGCAACACTAAAAGAAGCTATTGATTTAAAACAACAAGGAATAAAAAAACCTATTCTTGTAATTGGAACTACTTTAATTGAAGATGTTAAACACGCCATTATGCACCATATTACAATTACTGCTTATTCACTAGAGTTTATTCAACAATTAGCAACTTTAAAGTTAGATAATGTATTAAAGGTGCATATTAAAGTTGATTCAGGAATGAATCGACTTGGATTAAAAACAAAAGAAGAAATGGAAAAAGCATACCAATTATTAAAATCAAATCCTATGATTGATATAGAAGGTGTATTTACCCATTTTGCATCTGTAGATGATGATGAATTATCATATATAAATCAACTAACAAAGTTTAAGAATATTATTGAGGGTTATCATTTTCAATGGATTCATGCAGATAATTCTGTTGCGACCATGTATTATCATGATGATTTTACAAATATGGATCGATTAGGTATAGGAATGTATGGAATTGATCCTAAAAATTATGATAATCCTCATTTAAAGCAAGTAATGTCTTTATATACCACTGTCATGATGGTAAAAAAAATCCATAAAGGGGAAAAGGTAGGATACAATTTTACTTATACAGCTAGTAATGACGAGTATATTGCAACCTTACCTATTGGCTATGCTGATGGATTGATAAGAAAAAATCAGGGAAGATCTGTATGGATTCATGGAAAAAAATATGAAATTGTTGGTAGAATTTGTATGGATCAAATGATGGTACGTGTGGATTCATCAGTACGTGTTGGAGATAAAGTAGAAATTTTTGGTGAGAATATTTCGCTTGTTGAAATGGCAAATGAATTACAAACCATCCCTTATGAAATTTTATGCTTGCTTTCAATGCGAATTGAACGTAGATATATTCGTTAAAAAATTATTAAAACCAGGATTTAGTCCTGGTTTATTTTATGTTGGCATTGCTGACATATACCATTAAGTTGTATTTGAATGGAATCTACTTGTTGATCTATTTGGTGTTTGATTTGATCAAGTAGGTGTGTATCTAATGTTAAATCTATAATTTGGTGACAACAATTACAAACGTAATGAATATGAGGGGTAATATTTCCATCATAGTGAAAACATCCATTTCCAATATCTAATTTTTTGATTTGTTTATTTCTTGTTAAGACTCCTAGATTTCGATAAACTGTTCCTAAAGATAATTCTGGATATTGTTTTTTTAAAGAAAAGTATATTTGTTCTGCAGTTGGATGATCACATCTAGATTTTAGTTCTAATAAAATTAATTCTCGTTGCTTTGAATATCTTGTTGTCTCCATAAATTATCTCCTTTGTTATTAGTAATTATTATTAATAATATAAATTTTGTTTGTATTTGTCAAATCATCATATAAAGTAATAAACAGCTAAATATCGCATGATAAATTCGAAATACAAAATAATGAGTAAATTTTATTGTTGGTATTTTAATTAATTGAAATATTTGTAAGAAAACAGAAACTCCTGAAAAGCAAAGGTACGACATGATTAATAGAAGTGTTGTTTCCATTGGTAAATTTTGTTTTGTAATTTCTAATATCCCTGAACTAAATTCTAGATATCCTAGTAAGATAGTAGAAATATTTGGATTTA
>JAHHSU010000064.1 GCA_020025035.1 Thomasclavelia sp.
ATTAAAGCAAGATAAACATCATATTTGATATTGAAAATTATACCATAATTGACTATAATAATAAAACGTATAAGGAAAGGATGATGATATCATGGGAAGAGCGCATGAAGTCCGTAAGGCTTCTATGGAAAAGACCGCTGCAGCAAAAGCAAAACTTTATTCTCGCTATGGTAAAGAAATCTATTTAATTGCAAAAAATGGTGGACCTGATACAGATGCAAATCTTGCATTAAGACGTATCGTTGAAAGAGCAAAAAAAGCTCAAGTTCCTGCTGATGTAATTAAAAGAGCAATCGATAAAGTAAAAAGTGGTGCTACAGAAAATTACGAAACACTACGTTATGAAGGATATGGTCCAGGAGGATCTACTGTTATTGTAGAATGTATGACAGATAATGTTAATCGTACATTAAGTCAAGTTAGACCTGCATTTACAAAATCAAAAGCAAAATTAGGTGCAACAGGTTCAGTTGCTTATCAATACGATACAATTTCTATTTTGTCATTTAAAGGATTAGACGAAGAACAAGCACTTGAAGCATTAATTCTAAACGAAGTTGAGATAAAAGACATCGAAACATTAGAAGATGGTTCTATTGAAATCACTGGTGAACCAACTGATCTATATAAAATCAAAACAGCAATTGAACAAGCATGTCCAGAAGCTGAATTTGACGTAGAAGAAATTACTACACTACCTCAAGAATATGTTACTCTAGAAGGCGAAGATTTAGAATTATTTAATCGTTTATTACGATTATTAAATGATTGTGATGATGTAGATACCATTTATCATAATGTGCAAAATGTAGAAGCATAATTGCTTCTTTTTTGTATATCATACAATTTCAAATAACAATAATAAAAATTAACAGCTATAATTGGAGGTATTGATATGAAAAAAATAACAAAAATTTGCATATTTCTTTCTTTTTTATTTGTATTATCATTTTTTATTTTAAAAAGTAATCAACCAAATATTACCTATCCACAATTTACAATGCAATTATTTTACTATGATGATTGTGTGGTATGTAATGACTTTAAAGAAATTGCGTTACCAAAAATTAGAAAAGCATTTCATGACAATTTCATTATTGAATATTATAATTTAGATAACCCAAACGACCAACAAATATATAATGATGTAATTCATAATTTAGTGGATTTTAACCAAGAATATTATATGCATAGCCCACTCATTACCATCAATAATGAATTTGCAGTAGTAGGATATCAAAAAGGCGAGGAAAAAGAACTCATTAAAGAAACAAAACGTGCATTAAAACATGAACCGCTTGGTAATTTTTATCAAACAGGAAGATATATCTATAAAGGTGGATTCTATGATAACTGATCGTAAAATATACATGTGTGCTGCAAGAATTAATTTTTTGGAAAAAGGCCTCCTACTTCAATCTAATCATCATGTTGTAGACCTAAAAATAAATAACGCTGATCATACAATACATGCAAAAGTAATAGATCAAGAAGAAGTATATTATCCACAAATATTATTAGATAATCGTCATAACATCCTTAATCATCATTGTACCTGTGATAATTCATCTAAATTTATAGGGGCATGTGAACATGTTATAGCAGCGCTAAAACAAGCACAAATTGATATGGATAAATCACAAAAAAAATCTAACCAACTTGAAAAAACAATAAATGATATACTAAATGCCTTCGACATTTGCCAAAAAGAAAGTCAAATGGTTAAAATTGATCTAAATTTTGAAATTCACCTTACGCCTATTTTTAACCAATCACAAACTATTTATCTGATTTATTTTAAAGTGGGCTTAGATAAATTATATATAGTCAATAATATTAAGGATTTTTTAAATGCATTTTTAGATAATTCTGAAATCAAATTTGGTAAGTCATTTACACTTTATCCAGAATATCATCAAATACCAAAACATTTTTTAGCTTTTTTTAACATTCTTCAAGACATGAATGCAGAAAATAATTTAAAATTTAAATCAAAAAAAGAACTTATTGTAGATCAACATTACTTTAAAAAGCTAATCAATAGCCTAATGTATCAATCTATTATTATTCACACACATGATTCAAGTAAAAAATATTTTATTAGTAATGATACTTATCAACCACAAATCATTATTAACGATCACCATGATATAATCAGTATTGATTTAACACCATTAAAAAAAATCATAGCACTTACTCATGATTATCAAATCATTATAGATGATTCATATATCTACCAAATTGATAATACCCTATTAGCTCAATTAACACCCTTTTTTAATGCGACAAAAATTGTAGATCAATCTATTGAATTTAAAGGAAAATATAGAGAAGAATTTATTACTAAAATAATCCCAAATTTACCAAAATATGTTGAAATACCTGATTCATTAAAATCAAGTTATATACGTTATCCATTTAATGCAAACTTATATCTAGACAAAGATGAATCTAAAATACTTGTAACACCTCAATTTTGTTATGGAAATTATAAATTTAATCCTTTAGAAGTTCATCAACCTATTAAACTTGATAATCAAATATTATTACGTCAAACAAGTAAAGAAGAAGAATTAATGAACGTTCTAGATAATGCAAATTTTAAAGTATCACCTAAACATTTTTACATTGATACTCAACAAGATATTACAAGTTTTGTATTTAATTACCTTCCTATTTTACAAGAAAATATGAATGTATATTACTCAGATGACTTTAAAAAAATAATTAAAAACAATCGTTTAACCACAAATTTACGTTATAATGATGCGCTAAATCTTTTTGAATATAGTTTCTTTTTTGAAGACATCTCATTTCAAGAGTTAAAAGATATTCTTAAAAACTATCAATTAAAAAAGAAATATTATCAATTAAAGGATGGTAGCATTTTATCATTAAATGATCAAACTACAAAAAATTTAATCAATACATTAAATTATATGGGATTTGACATTGACAGTCTTCATACTAATACTCTTCAATTATCTATTGCAGATGCCTTATTTTTAAACCAAGAAGAAAACATAGTATTACAAGATGATGATTATTTTAAAAAGATGATTAGTGAAATTCAAGAACGTCAACTCCCATCCTATATTCAACCTGATGAAATTCATTACTCAATGCGAGAATATCAAATACACGGATTAGAATGGTTAAAAACACTTAGTCATTATCGACTTGGTGGGATATTAGCAGATGATATGGGACTAGGAAAAACATTACAAACAATTGCATTTTTAACAGATAGTATTCAAAAAAAACATACTCCAAATTTAGTAGTATGCCCTTCCTCTCTTGTATATAACTGGGAAGATGAAATCAAAAAATTTAATCCCCATTTAAAATACCTAATCATTGATGGAACTGCTAAACAAAGAGCTAGTCTTATCCATAAAATTAAACAATATGATGTAATTGTTACAAGCTACCCATTATTAAAAAAAGATATATTATTATACCAAGATATTCAATTTTATCATTGTATTATAGATGAAGCACAATATATTAAAAATCATGAATCACTTAGTGCAAAAGCAGTTAAATCAATAAAGGCAATATCCCATTTTGCATTAACAGGAACACCAATAGAAAATAGTTTAAGTGAATTATGGTCTATATTTGACTTTGTTATGCCAGGATTATTATTATCTTATAGTCAGTTTAAACAAATCTATGAAATTCCAATTGTTAAAAACAAAGACAAAGAAGCACACGAAAAATTAATGAAACGTATTCACCCATTTATGTTAAGAAGAATGAAACAAGATGTTTTACAAGAATTACCAGATAAAATAGAAACAAAATATTTGGTTGAATTAACTAGTAAGCAAAAAGAATTATATCTTGCATTATTAAAAGAAACAAAACAAAAAATTATTAATGAAGATGAAAATCAAAAAACCATGACAATACTATCTGCTTTAACTAGATTACGACAATTATGTAATCATCCTTCTATGTTTATTGATAATTACTATGGAACAAGTGCAAAACTAGAAGTTATACGTGAAATTATACAAGATACAAGCAAGCAAAAAATACTTATTTTTTCACAGTTTACCTCTATGTTACATTTAATTGAAGACCAACTTAATCTAGAAAACATAAGTTATTGTTACCTAGATGGACAAACATCTACAGATAAAAGAATTAAATTAGTAAAAGATTTTAATAATGGAGATCAAAAAGTGTTCCTTATTTCGCTTAAAGCTGGAGGAACTGGTTTAAATCTTACAAGTGCAAGCACTATTATTATTGTAGATCCATGGTGGAACCCTGCAATAGAACAACAAGCAATCGATCGTGCCTACCGAATTGGTCAAAAACAAAATATACAAGTTATTAAGTTAATAGCAAAAGGAACAGTTGAAGAAAAAATATATCATTTACAACAACAAAAATTAGATTTAATTCATTCTGTTGTACAAACAAATAAACATCATATTTCTAATCTTTCCAAGGAAGAATTACTTCAACTATTTGATTCCTAATGAGTTAAAAAACACAATAGATGATATCTAATACCATTTATTGTGTTTTTTTTAATATATAAAGAAAACAACTACATACTTTAATCTTATGTATAATCACTTAAATTTACATAATATAATCCTAAATAATCTCTCCATCTTGTATTGCACGAATAATACGAGTAGATAAGCTTGAACCTTCTACTAAATTATTTTCTCTTAAATAATCACAAGTAAGTTTTCGATAAATAGAATCTATAGGTAACACAATAGGATAACCGTTATCTAAAAAATCTTCCTTAAAATCTGTAACATAAAAACGCATGCTTTCTACCCCTACTTGCATTAAATTATCTACCAATATTTTTCCTTCAAAACCAATTTCATTTAATTTACTTTTAATCGCTTCCCTTTGATTAACCTTTGAATGACAAAATAAAATTAATAATAGTAAAGGATATTCATTATGATCTACATGAAATAATTGAAAATTTTCCATCAAACTCCTCCTTAATATGTTAGATTATAACAAAAAAATACACATTATCAAAGAATTGTTTTGAAAAAAACTATCACTCTGAACAGAATGTGATAAATTCTTATTGTTGCAGAAAACTAATATGTCCTATA
>JAHHSU010000065.1 GCA_020025035.1 Thomasclavelia sp.
ATCTAATACTTTGTTATTATCATTTTTTAATACATTTTCATAAAAAATTAACATCGCCATTTGATATCTTCTTGTATAAAAAATACAATTAATGATAACATATAAAACAATAATTGGTAAAATATTTATTGGATATAATCGATAAGTCAATGCATACACTATAAAACAAATAATTGGTGCAATTAATCCCCAACCTATATAAGACAACTTTAATCGAAATAACTGTCCAAAATGTTTAGATACCAATTTAAAAGAATCAGTAATTAATTGTATTCCTTGCCCTTTTCCATCTTCTAATAAATAGAAGGTAGCACTCGAAAAAATACTATAAATCACAATTGGAATTCCTAAAATAATAATACATAAAATACCAATTATCATAATTAGTACCCCTGAATTGTTCAGCATTATTGATTCAAGTTCAAAACTAATACCAAAAATACTAAACATTATATAAATAAACACTGTCAAAATGAGTGACAACACAAATGTCAACATGGATACAATAATGAAATTAGTAATATATGTAATAAATAAACTCTTGATATTAATCAAACCATACAATCCATCATCAAATGTTTGGATTGTATCTTCTTTCCCTTTATATAGTTTATAAGATGCGTGAATACATCCCTGCTCAATTGTACATAAAACTATAGATATGATAGCTCCTGCTCTATAATTAATTAATGCAGGTAATATGTTAATTAGCGTAATAAATATAAGCACCAACAAATATTTATATTTACTTGTCTTTGTATACTCTTTCGCTTTAGATCTTATTGTTGAATTATTCATACAAACCACCTCTAAGACATTATATCATAGATGCACTTTATTGAAAATTATTTTATATCTAAACTAGTTTTAATCGCCTCATTGATCATGTTCATTTTTTCTTTAGTAACTGAACCCACTTTATCAAATATTCTTTTCTTATCAATAGTCCTTATTTGTTCAAGAAGTACAATAGACTTACGGTCAAGTTGTTCGTTTTCTATAAAGACATGCGTAGGTATTTTATTTTTTTGTACCTTAGACGAAATCGGTGCTACTATTACTGTTGTAGAAAATTTATTTCCTTTGTTATTTTGAAGTATTAATACTGGCCGATAACCACCTTGTTCGCTCCCTACTACAGGAGATAAATCTGCATAAAAAATATCGCCTCTCATTATTGTCATACAATTCTCACTCCTTAGTATCACTATATGCCTTAAGGCGTGTAGAATTGACAAGAAATATAGAAGATAACCAAAAATATTTATCGACACATATTTACAAAAAATAAAAAAATCATGTTTTATTTCTACATGATTTTTTCTTCTATTTTTTTTCGCATCATATAAACTGATATAATTGTAGCAATTATAATTAATCCACATACAACAGAAATAATCATTAAAATTATATTTTGGTGCTTTAATGATTGTATTTTCTTTAAATCTTTTTGATACTGTGTCATTCCAATAGGAGCACCATCTACATATAATTGTAAGGTATTTTCTGTCTTTTCATATTGATAATATACCATTTCACCAGATTCGTTCATTACGTAAATTAAACAATAATCAGATAACTCAGGATCGTCAAATACAAATCCTTTCATTGTTTTATCATCAACAACAACATCTGTATAAGTACATCCTAATCTAACTTGTTGTTCAGGTGTTAAATCGACAATAAACATATTATGTCCTAATAAGGCTGTTGGAATAAAAATAGATGTAACACCTTTACCTTCTTCATATAAATAAAAATTTTTTACTCCTGTATCATCTTGTAAATAAATGATAGTTTTGTTCATTGATGGGTTATGCCACGCCGTAATATCACCATCATTTAATTTAATCGTAGTTGTTTCAAACATATCGGGTGCCACAATATTGTCTGTATTTTTTACAACACCCAATTTTTTACCTTGGTAATCTAGAAATATGGTTGGAGTCTCATCTACATGTACTGTGATTTGATAATCTTTTGTTACACCATTTTGAGCTGTAACCTTAATAAATAACTCATTATCTCCTGGTTTTAATGCACGTTCACCTGTTCCTAAGACAGATGCATTTTGATCATTTGCTTGCGCATTAATTACAATTGCAGTTGCATCTGCAGGTAAAGATACATCATATTTAGTAACTGAAGGATCAAATGTTGGATTTAATTCACCTGATTCAACAGATAAAGATGCTAATGAATTATCTCCAGATTTTTGTTCAGCAGGAGTTCTAGTAGTATGATTACTATTTTGATTTGATGACGCTTGATTATTGGAAACTATTTTGACACTTGCACTTCCAATTACTGTACCGCTAGGTAAAGCAGTACCATCAGTATTTGAAACATCGTTAGCCACTAGTGAAATAGTAGCAGTTCCCTCGCTATTAGATACCGCTTCAACATTTATTACTTTTCCTCTATCACACCAATTCCCACTACTTATCACATTTGCATTACTAGCAGTTGCACTAACTAATCCTTCATTATTTCCGCAAGTGATTCCTACAGAAAAACGTTGACCTACATTAGCACTTTGTGCATGAACATAAATAAGTGCTAATGCCGTGACTGTTAATGATATCGAAATTTTTATGAATTTATTCTGTTTCATTTAATTCCTCCTTTATTAACGGATTAATGAAATTCCCATAATATGATTTTTAATTAGTACATAATCACTCGAACTAATTCTTCCATCGCCATTTACATCTGCTGCTTGTGCTGCTACACCGCTTAATCTATTAATATTTAAGATATGATTTTTTACTAAAACATAATCACTTGAACTAATTCTTCCATCACTATTTACATCACCCTTATGTACTGGTGAAGGAGCTGGAATTGATGGTGGAGTAATTGGAGTTGTTGGAGTAGTTGTGCCTCCATCACCATTCGAAACAATAGTTACAACATCTGCCTTAATGTATACATAATCACGGTCAGGGTTAAAATAACGATTACAATCTTGAGCTGTACGACTATCATTTAACGTTGTATCTGACCAAATCTTATACCACTTGTTTCCACTAGAATCAGTCGTTTCACCTATAATTGTTACTGGAAAATCATAAATATTTCCAGCTCTACCATTTCCCATTGCACCTGATGTATATATTTTTTGTCCACCAGGCTCTTGATAAAACCAATGTTCCCCATTAATTATACCAATTTTTTCAGTTCCATAATCTTTTTTATTATTTTTATTGTTGATTTTATAGTTATGTGATGCAGCTTTTTCACCCCAATATGCATCTGATGCATATTTTACATTAATTCCACTTTGCTTGTCTCCTAAATGAGGGCCTCTATATCTCCAATCCATTCCATCTAAATATCCCTTAGATATATAATCATATGCGTGTGTATTAATACATTCTAAAACACTATTATAATATGTAGCATTATTTGGATTACTATCTACAGCATTATGCCCAAATAAATTATTTCTTTGTAAAGCAAAGTTACTTAGTCCCCATGCACTTTCATTAATTCCAATTCCAAACATTAACCCAGCATTAGCACCATAAGTGTTTTGTGCAGAAATAAAATCTGCTCCAGTATTTTTTAATTTAGAATTTGTATTTATCCCTTTTGTATCTGTCACATAACGATTCAAATCATCAGCACTAAAATGTGTTTTAGCACGGAATGATAAATATTGATAATAATTGTAATATGGTGAACTTGCATTTACTGAATTTGCATATGTATTATTTCTATAATCATGTAGCATTGTACCATAATCTGTATAAAAATAATGTCCGTCATAGCTATAGTATTTTACTCCAGGTTGTAAATAACTTTGTCTATATCCAACCTGTAATGAAGATAAGCTATCTTGATTATATGTATAATAATGATATAATCCTCCATCATTACTTACCTGATAATAACTCACATTAGTTTTACTTGTAAATGGAACTAATTGAACATTTGCAGAAGGTACATCTGCTACTACTCCAGCAAACTTTACTCTAATATTACCATTATTTAGTGTACTAATGTACGCCGCATCAGATGATGAACTCCCATGTGCATATCCTCTTCGACCAGTTAATGCTTCTGTATATTCAAAATATCCTCTAAGCTTAGCAACTAACACATCACCACTTTTTAAACGATCATCTGCTTTAATTTGAATTTCACTATCATCATACGCATAAGTATTCATTTCTTCTTTTAATTCTACTGCCTTAGCAGCATCTTCGTACGAGTCAAATTTAGCAAGAACATCTTCTTCTCCATCTTGATAAGAAACCACTGTATACTCTTTTGCTTTTGGCTCAGTATAAACCGTATTATCATACGGTATATATTTTATATTTCCGTCTTCATCAAAAATATAAAAATATTCATCAGATTGTTTATCTATATGTTTATCATCTAAACCATAAACGCCACCTAAAAAAACAGGGCTTATGATTAATGTAATTGAAACTACTAATAACGTCAATTTCCTTGTTAGATTCATTATATTTCTCTCCTTGTTAGTTTATACAACAAAATTATACACTATATCACATATCAAGGCAATCATTAGAACATAAAACAACAAAAAAATCATAATACATATTCCTATATTAAAAACCCTATAGATTTTTCCTATAGGGTTTTATTACATCCATTAAACTTTGTATATCTTAGTTTAATTCTTCTTTTCTTCTTAACACTAACATTGCAATTGCTGATGCTAACATCATTGCAATAGCTGTAAGTGTCATCATATCTCCAGTAATTGGTGTTTGACTTGTTTTTCCGTTTCCTAATGCTTTTGTTACTTCTTCAATTTGTTTAATCATGTTTTGTATATCTTGTTGCGTTGCATTTGGATTTGCTAACAAGTCTTTTGCTTGACTTAATACTTCTTCATATTTTTGAATACTTTCTGCTGTCATTCCATTTGTATTTACTGGATTATTTACTAATGCATCTAATTCTGTTTTATTTGCTTTTTCTTTAGCGTTCATTAATACATTGTCTATTTTAAGCATCATTG
>JAHHSU010000066.1 GCA_020025035.1 Thomasclavelia sp.
GTATTTTAATTTTTGTAGGATTGTATTTATTAAAAAATAGTATAATGTTAATAATTTGTTGATTTATTATTAGTAGATGAATTATGTTTTATACCTTGGTACGTATCTAATTCTTTCATTTTTTTTGTAATATCATTTAAAATAGTAACTTTTTTGATGGACCACATTGGACCGTATAACTCACTTTGTTTCCCATCTCCTGTAAGTCTTTGAATCACAACGTGACTAGGAATATATTCTAATTGTTTGACTACAAGGTCAATATATTCCTCTCTAGACATGAAATCGATATGCTTTAATGTCATATAGTTTGCAATTTTGGAATTTTTTAACGCATATAGCATATGTATTTTAATTCCTTGAATATCTTGATTACCAAGATATTTTGCTGTTTCAATCATTTGTTCTTTGGTTTCTACGGGTAATCCATTAATGATATGGACACAAACATTAATATGATGTGCGCGTAGTTTTTTTAAGGCTATTTCAAATGTGTCTAAATCATACCCTCTATTAAACCAATCTGCTGATGATTGGTGAATTGTTTGTAATCCAAGTTCAACCCATAAATCAGTACGTTGATTTAAATCGGCTAAATATTCAATTATATCATCTTGCAAACAATCAGGTCTTGTAGCAATGTCAATACCTACTACATTTTTTTTATGAACAAAAGGTTCAAATGTCTCTTTTAATTTTTCTACACTTCCATAGGTATTTGTATTTGCTTGAAAATATGCAATATAGGAACAATTTGGCCATTTACTAGACATCATCTTGCTTACTTTATCAAACTGTATTTGTAGATTATCTTGTGGATTACCAGCAAAATCACCAGAGCCACTATCACTACAAAATAAACAACCACCTTTAGCAACTGTTCCATCTTTATTAGGGCATGTAAAGTTTGCATTTAATGAAATTTTTGCAACTTTAGTTTTGTATTTTGTTTTTAAATAGTAATTGAATGTATGGTAACGTTTATCATCTAATGTATATTTAAAGTTCATTTTCTTCACCCAAAACATTATAGCATATACAAAGAAGATTGCATATTTAATTTAGAAATAGTCAAAAATAGAGCCGTTAGTAAAGGTTAGTTAGCAATGTAAAAATAGGGAATATGTATTGATTTTATAGGCTTATTATGATATTCTTAAGTCAAGTCGATAATAGGGTGGTATTTCACTTTGGTCGTCCTTAGACAAGGAGGACTTTTTTATATAAAGGAGGAATTAAAATGTCATTTAACCATTTAGAAATTGAAAAAAAATGGCAGGATTATTGGGATAAAAATCAAACATTTCAAACAGACGTTTGGGACTTTTCTAAACCAAAATTTTATGCACTGGATATGTTTCCATATCCATCTGGGCAAGGATTACACGTAGGGCATCCTGAAGGATATACAGCTACTGATATTGTGTCTAGAATGAAAAGAATGCAAGGATATAATGTATTACATCCTATGGGATTTGATTCATTTGGATTGCCTGCTGAACAATATGCAATTCAAACAGGAAATCATCCTGAAGAATTTACATTAAAAAATATTCAAACTTTTACTAATCAATTAAAGATGCTAGGATTTTCTTTTGATTGGTCTAAATCTGTTTCAACATGTGATCCTAATTTTTATAAATGGACGCAATGGATTTTTAAACAGTTATACAAAGAAGGATTGGTATCTAATGTAGATATTCCAGTAAATTGGTGTGAGGAGTTAGGAACAGTTTTAGCAAATGATGAAATTGTTGATGGTAAATCTGAACGTGGAGGATATCCAGTTATTCGTAAAAATATGAAACAATGGGTAATAGATATACCAGCTTATGCACAAAAATTATTAGATGGGTTAGATGAAGTTGATTGGCCAGAATCTACAAAAGAAATCCAAAAAAATTGGATAGGAAAATCAGTTGGAGCACATGTTGATTTTGTAGTAGATGGCTTTGATGAGACATTTACTGTATTTACAACAAGGCCTGATACTCTTTTTGGTGTTACTTACTGTGTACTTTCTCCAGAGCACCCTCTTGTTTTAAAAATTGTTTCACCTTCACAAAAAGAAGAAGTTAAAAATTATATACAAAGATGTTCTACAAAATCTGAATTAGAAAGAACTGATTTATCTAAAGAAAAGACAGGTGTATTTACTGGTGCATATGCTATTAATCCTGTTAATCAAAAGAAAATTCCAATTTGGATTGCAGATTATGTGTTACTAAGTTATGGAACTGGTGCAATTATGGCAGTACCTGCCCACGACACAAGAGACTATGATTTTGCAACTAAATTTCATTTAGAAATTATTCCAGTGATAGATGGTGGAGATATTTCGTTAGGTGCTTACTGTGATGATGGAAAACATATTCATTCTGGATTTCTTGATGGATTAAATAAGCAAGAAGCAATAGATAAAATGATAGACTGGCTTCAAGAACATCATGTAGGAAGCAAACATGTTAATTTCCGTTTAAGAGAATGGGTATTTGCAAGACAAAGATATTGGGGAGAACCAATACCAGTTATTCATTTAGAAGATGAAACATCTCTAGTTTTAGAAGATAGTGAGCTACCACTAACGTTACCAGATTTACAAGACTATTCTCCTTCTAAAACAGGAGCTTCTCCACTAGATAAAGCAACAAATTGGGTAAATGTGATGGTAAATGATCAAAAAGGTAAACGAGAAACAAGTACAATGCCAGGTAGTGCTGGAAGTAGTTGGTACTATATGCGATATATTGATCCAAATAACGAGAATGAATTTGCAAACCGTGAATTATTAGATCATTGGTTGCCAGTTGATTTGTATATAGGTGGTCCAGAACATGCAGTAGGTCATTTATTATATTCAAGAATGTGGAATCATTTTCTGTATGATAAAGGGCTAGTTTCAACAAAGGAACCATTTAAAAAATTGTATCATCAAGGAATGATACTTGGTGAAAATGGAGAAAAAATGAGTAAATCAAAAGGGAATGTAGTTAATCCAGATGATATTATAAAGTCCTATGGTGCGGACACACTTCGAGTTTATGAAATGTTTATGGGTCCACTTGAAGCTAGTAAACCATGGAATGAAAATGGTGTAGAAAGTGCTAGAAAATGGTTAGAAAGAGTATATAGATTATTTATTGAACAAGATAAATTATCTGATGACAATGATGGTTTATTAGACAAAATATATCACCAAACAGTAAAAAAGGTTACAGAAGATTATGATTCACTTGGATTTAATACTGCTATTAGCCAAATGATGATTTTTATTAATGAGGCTTATAAGGTGGATAAAATTTATCGTCCGTATGCCTTTGGCTTTATAAAAATGCTTTCATGTATCGCACCTCATCTTGGTGAAGAAATGTGGCAGTTATTAGGACATACTACTACTATTGCCTATGAAACATGGCCAATATATGATACTGCAATGTTAGTAGAAGAAACAGTAGAAATGATTGTACAAGTAAATGGGAAACTTCGCGCTAAAATTATAGTAAATAAAGATGAAGAAGATGAAGTTGTAAAGTCTTTGGCATTTGTGCAAGAAAATGTACAAGCCCATACTAACGGAAAAGAGATTGTAAAAGTAATTGTTGTTAAAAATAAAATTGTAAATATTGTTGTTAAATAGTTATAAAAGGATGCATTTAGATTACAACTAAGATGCGTTCTTTTAATTTATTTTTTAATAAGTAGGAATCAATTATACTAATGTTATTATTTTAGTATCATTATTATTAAAGGATTCTACTAAAATAAAAAGGATTAACTCCTAAATGATTTAGGAATTAATCCTTGGATATTAAATATTAGTATCTATATAACAAGATTACTTATATTAAATTTTTTATCCAAAATATCTTTTTAATAATCCTTCAAAAGCTTTACCATGTCTAGCTTCATCTCTAGCCATTTCGTGAACTGTATCATGGATTGCATCTAAGTTAGCAGCTTTAGCACGAGTAGCTAAATTTGTTTTTCCTTCTGTTGCACCATTTTCTGCAGCTACACGTAATTCAAGATTTTTCTTAGTTGAAGTTGTTACTACTTCTCCTAATAATTCAGCAAATTTAGCTGCATGTTCTGCTTCTTCAAATGCTGCTTTTTCATAGTATAAACCTATTTCTGGATATCCTTCTCTATGTGCTACTCTAGCCATTGCTAAGTACATCCCAACTTCACAACATTCTCCTTCAAAGTTAGCTCTTAAATCCATTATAATGTCTTCAGAAACACCTTGAGCTACACCAACTACATGTTCTGCAGCCCATGTCATATTACCACCTTGTTTAGTGAATTTATCAGCACCTGCTTTACAAATAGGACATTGTTCTGGTGCGTGGTCTCCTTCGTGGACATATCCACAAACTGAACATACAAATTTCATTTTTCATTACCTCCTTCATTTTATAAGTAGTAATGATTACTACTTATTACATTAACAAGTATATCACCAATTATTCAAAAGTAAAGAACTTTGTAAAAATTAGTGATTATTATTTAAACCCTGAATTGTAAAATGAAAGTGGAATTATAAATAAACTTCAAATTAGTTTTATAGATGCCATATTATATTGTTGTACAAAATTTTCAAAGGAGGCCTCTATGAACACTATTACTATATCACAAAACAATAAAAAAATGAGGTGCTCTGTTATAATTGATCTTGGCAAAAAATCATAAAGGAGACCTCATATGAATATTATAACAGAAGAAATGCGTTACTGTCAAAAATTATGTGAATATGCTATGCGTTATGGAGTTATAAAAGCTGCAAGACGATATCAAACCAATAGACAGTTTGTTTATAGACAACTAGAGAAATACGATGGAACTATTAGAAGTCTGGCACTTCAATCTAGAAAGCCAAAAAATAGTCCCAATGCACATACTAAAGAAGAATTTCAATATTGTCTTTCCTCCTGTGTTAACAGGAATATTATATCATTTCTTAGACATTTTCT
>JAHHSU010000067.1 GCA_020025035.1 Thomasclavelia sp.
AAAGTACTGGGCAATATATTATTACTCAGTACTTTAATTTATTTTTTTTGAAATATATTGCGGAATTAAGGATAAATAGTAGTGTCAGCAATTTTATTCGTTTGAATTTATAGACAAAATCTATTCTAAAATCAAATATCTATGAAAAAATTTATTTTTTGTATTGGCTTTTTGCTTTTATTTATATCCAATACTTTTGCTAGTCAAGTTAAAGGTAATAGAGATATAAAAGTGTTTGCTGAAGATTGTAATTCTTTTGTTCCTTTAGTTGAATCTTTAGAAACAGATGTATCTAAATCAGATGCAATAGTTCAACCTCAAAAGGGGAAGAGTACTAGTGTACAACTTTTTGGTAGTATTATATCCGGGAAGACTAATGGTATTTATTCAACAACCTTAACAGATCCGCCAGTGATTGAAAAAATAAAGGATTTGTCCAATTTTGTAACAATGGCTGGAACTTATGTTAATGGTAAATATTATGTAATAAGTAAGTTGGATTATCCGGGTATATCTTTGCAAAGTTTGGATACCTATGATGCTGAGACTTGGAATGTTGTTGGTAATTTGAATTTATTTGATATTGCACCAACGTCAATTACTTATAATCCTGTTGATGCTAAAGTTTATGGTTGTTTCAAAAATAATGCCGGCTCTTTTGAATTTAGTACTTTTGATTTGAATTCGGGGCAAACTAAATTAATATCTTCATTGCAGCAGCAATTTGTAGCTTTAGCGGCAAATGATTCTGGTAAAGTTTATGGAATAGCTATAGATGGATGTTTGTATGATTTTGATTTACAGACAGGTAAAACCTTATTAATAGGAAATACTGGATTTGTTCCTGGAGATATGTCGCAAGATGCCTGTTTTGAGGAAGGAAATCTTTACTGGTTTGCGCGTAATTCTAACGAAAGTTCCGTATTCAAAGTAGATACTTTAACTGGTAATGCTCAAAAACTTTTCAGTGTTAGTCCGTCAAATTTAGCTTGGGCTGGTATTTTTTCAAAATCAGTTAAGTTTAAAGATGAAGTTCCATCTGTGACTGATTTGAATATTGATTTTAAAAATGGAGCTCTTTTTGGTATATTCTCATTTAGAATGCCGTTAAAGACTGTTGCAGGAAATAACTTTAATGGAAAGTTATCATATGTCGTTTTTTTGGATGATGTCGAATTTAAAGTAGGAGAGGCTAATGCTGGCGATCTTGTTCAGATTCCTGTAGATATTCAAACAGTAGGATTTCATAAATTTTCTGTTTATTCTGAGTACAAAGGTGTTTCTGGGCCTATTGTTTATATTAATAAATTTATAGGTCAAGATATTGTGAAAAAAACGGAAAATGTATCAGCTGTCAAATCAGAAGGAACTAATGATGTTATAATTAAGTGGAGTCCTGTAACAGAAGGAGTTAATGGTGGTTACATTGATTTAAATTCAATAAGATATTCAATAAAGAGAATACCGGATAATGTAGTCATTGCAGATGGTTTAGTAGATACATCCTATACTGATAAATCAATACATTCAATGAATGTATATTGTTATGAAATTGTAGCTACGGATGGTCTTACAAAAAGTGAATCTGTACGGACTAATGAAATAGTTGTTGGAGAGGATATAGGAATTGTTCCTCCTTATGATTTTAGTTTTCTGGGTAGTTTAGGATTAGGATTTTTTATTACTATAGATGCTAATGGAGATGGAATTACATGGACACATAATGAGCAAAAAGTGTATTGTCCGACTCATGAAACTAAAGCTGATGATTGGTTGGTCTCTCCTAAAATCCGATTGGAAAAAGGTAAATATTATCATGTCTCTATGTTGTTGATGGCTAGTACAAATAATAAGCAGGAAAAATTTGAGGTACTTTTTGGAAAAAGTGCAGAAGTCCCTTCTATGATCAATGTTATTTGTCCTCAAACAACAACCAAAACTAATTATTTGGTCGATAAATGGATTTCACCTCAAGAAACAGGTATTTATTATATTGGTATTCATGCTATGTCTGATGCTAACTCAGGAGCTTTAGGTATAATGAATTTTATGATAAGTGCCGGTGTTGCAAAAGATGCTCCTAATATGGTAGAAAATTTAAAAGCTACAGGTGCAGCAAATGGTGAATTATTAAGTCATATAGAATTTACTTGTCCAAAGAAAACTTTTGGAGATGAAGTATTGCAGGATATTTCAAAAGTGGAGGTACAAAATATCACTACAGAAAATGTGATAGCTTGCTTTTCGGATGTGAAACCTGGATCTAATCAGACATTATCAGATAAGAGTCCTATAGAAGGAATGAATAAATATGTTGTAACTTGTTATAATGGCTTAGGAGCTGGTGTTACTGCAAGTATTGAATGTTGGGTAGGTTATGATATACCAGGCAGTCCGTTGAATGCCAAATGGATTCAGAAAGATAATCAAACGATAATAACATGGGATATGCCTCGTACAGGTAAGCATGGAGGCTGTATTGATACAACGAATATAACATATTCTATTCAAAATGTAGAGTTGGATTTTAAAGTTAAGTCCAATCTTGTAGAATGTACATTTGTAGATACACCAACATTGTCAGGTTTCCAGACTTCTTTGTTGTATGGAATTTATGCACATAATGACAAAGGGGTTAGTGATGTTGCTTATACGAATTACTCAGCCTTTGGCATTCCATATGATATTCCTTTTACAGAGTCTTTTGCTAATCAGAAATTACAAACTAATCCATGGATATTGCGAACTGTATCAGGTAATAATTTATGGCAGTTAATATCCGGAGTAGATAATCCTAAAATTATATCACAGGATAATGATAATGGTATGTTAGCTTATTGTATATCTGATTCAGGAGTTTCACGTATAGAATCTCCTATTATCAATATTTCTGAATTAAAGAAACCGGTAGTTAGATTCTGGTATTATATGTTGGATAAATCAACGGATTTAAACGTACAGGTAAGCAATGATTGTGGTGTTACTTGGGAAGATGTAGCTTCTGTTTCAAAGGTCGTTTTAAATCAGTGGAATTTAGTTACTGTAGATTTTAGTAATTATAAGCAGTATAATCATCTTCAGGTAGGTATACAAGCTTCTAATACTAAGATAGGCTATCCTGTTTTATTGGATAATTTTACGGTAGATAATAATTTGAGTTATGATTTGGCTATTGTTCAGCATAATATACCTTCTAGTATTGATGCAGGATCTGTTTTAAAATATTCCTTGAATGTTGCGAATACGGGAAGTGAAATATTAGACAATTATAAGGTTGAATGTTATATAAATGATGAATTGGTTACTACAGTTGATGGCAAACAATTACAACCTGGGCAAATTGAAACATTTAATTTTGAAAATCTAATATCCGTAGACGCTTTTGGACAAGTTAATTTATTATGTAAGGTAATTAATTCTAAAGATGAAAATTTAGAGAATAATAAATGTCAATCTGTTATTAAAATTATAGAATCCCAATATCCTACTCCTGCAGATTTAGTGCTTTCTAAAAATGATAATGAAGGACTCTCTTTTTTTTGGCAGGCAGCAGCAGAATCTTATACTCCGTATATTGAAGATGATTTGGAAAAGTACGAATCTTGGACAGTTGGAGGTATTGATGTAGTAGAGGATCCTGAGATACATAAAATGGTTGTTACCCAAGATGAAGGTAATATAGGTGGGTTTAAATTAATAGATAATGATCATTTACCAACCCAATATATAATGGGAGCTTGGGGTAAACCAATCCCTCATCTGGGAGATGGCATGGTTTGTCAAGTAATAGATATTGAACTTTATGATAATAGTAATAGTTCTATAATGTCTGCTCATAGTGGAAATAAATTATTCTGTTTCTGGACATCTGCACAGAATGATGATTATTTAATATTCCCAGAATTGTCGGCAAGTAATAAGCATATTTCATTTTGGGCAAAATCTTTGTCTAATAGATATGGACTTGAAACATTTGAAATTGTAGTATCATCTACAGGTACAGCGGTCGAAGATTTTGAAACATTTACTGTTGTAAAAAATGTTCCAACTGGATATAATGATATGCCGGAATCAGGTTATACTTATTATGAATTTGACTTACCAGAAAAAGCTAAATATGTTGCTATTCATTATGTATCAAAGGATATTTTAGCATTATTAGTGGATGATATAAAATATACACCTGCTGATAGTTATAAAAAACTAGATTTGCAAGGTTATAATATGTATCGTAATAAGGTAAAGATTAATAATTCATTAATAAAAGAAACTTCTTTTGTTGACAAACCTTTTGATGATAATTTTTATAGTTACAATGTAACAGCTGTATTTAAAGAAGGTGAATCTCGTTTTTCAAATACTGTTGATGTAAATTATTTAGGTATAGAAGAAACTTTGGAAAATAAAGAGATGATTTATGTAGAGGATCAATCAATCGTCTTGTCTGGATTTGAGAGGGAAAATGTATATGTATATTCTATGTCAGGAACTTTATTAAAACAATGTATAGTTGATGGCTATTTGCGTATTCCTATGTCGGATGGAACTTATCTTGTAAAAATAGGAAATCATAGTCGTATCTTGTTTGTGAAATAAACAGTATTTAAATAGTATTGATGGGACGTATCAAGATATATTAATGGTATTTTGATACGTCTTGTCTTTGGTAGTGTAAAATAAACTGTGTCAAGCGTTATGTAAGCATCCGAAGAAATACACATTGCATAGCCTAGGGTTTGATTGTAGTT
>JAHHSU010000068.1 GCA_020025035.1 Thomasclavelia sp.
TTAACCTTTAAAATGAAACCAATTACGCCAATTGTGTAATTGAAAAAAACTATAAATATAAATTTAACCATCACATCGAAAGATGATGATGGTTTTTTATAGTTTAGTGTCTAAATATTATTATATAAATTATGCAAAACTATTTGTTTTATAATTTTATTGATTTTGTTCAAAATATATGGTAATTTAATATAGTATTGAACAAATTGAATAAAGGAGAATGTTATGAAAAAGTTAATGAGGTTACTATTAATTGTATGTATGATAACAAGTTTAGTGGGGTGTAGTACCTCTAATAAAAAACCGAAGGTCATTATATACACGACAGTAGAAGATTTTAGAAGTGCATTTTTCTTAGAAAAACTAGAAGAAAAATTTCCAATGTATGATATTATAATTCAATACATCACTTCAGGAAGTCTTGCTGCCAGGTTAAAAAATGAAAAAAACAAGATAGAAGCTGATATTATATTGGGATTAGAATATACGTATTTAAATCAAGTTGAAGATTCGTTGGCTCCATTAGATGATTATGATTTTTCTAAATTTATAGACGATGTTGTGCCAGCAAGTAAAAGATTTGTTCCAATGTCTAAATATAGTGGAAGTATTATTATTAATCCTAGCGTACTAGAGAAAAAAGGTTTACCGGTTCCTAATTCATATGCAGATTTGTTAAAACCAGAATATAAGAACTTAATTTCAATGCCAAACCCTAAATCATCTAGTACTGGTTATATGTTTTTAAAAAATTTAGTAAATGTTATGGGAGAAGAAGAGGCATTTAAATACTTTGATGAATTATCTAAAAATGTTCTTCAATTTACATCATCAGGATCTGGACCTGTTAAGGCATTAGTTCAAGGGGAAGTTGCAATTGGACTAGGAATGACATTTCAAGCAGTTAATCAAATTAATGATGGTGTTAATTTAGAAATTCACTATTTTGATGAAGGAGCACCATATGCTTTAGAAGGAGCTGCAATGGTGTTAGATCACCAAAATAAACCTGGGGTTAAAGAGGTTTTTGATTATATATTCGATACTTTAATTTATGAGGACAAACAATTGTTCTTACCTGAACCAATATTTAAGGATCAACATACAGAAATTGACAATTTTCCTAATGATATTCCATATGGAGATATGTCAAATAATTCAGAAAGTGAACGACTTCATTTACTTAGAAAATGGGAATATTAAGAGGTGAAAATATGAAAAAATTTATGGAAATAGATCACATTGAAAAAATATATGGTGATAAAGTAGTTTTAAATAAAATATCATTTGATTTACATGAAGGTGAATTTTTATCAATTCTTGGTCCTTCAGGATGTGGAAAAACAACATTATTAAAAATCTTAATTGGTATAGAAAAACAAACATCAGGTAAGATTTATATGAACCAAAAAAGTATTGAAAATGAAGATTCATCTAAAAGAAATATGGGGATTGTTTTTCAAAACTATGCTTTATTTCCAAATATGACAGTTTTACAAAATGTAGAATATGCATTAAAATTTAGAAGTGAGTATAAAAAAAATGCCAGAAAAATTGCATTAGAAGTTTTAGATCAAGTAGGACTTAAGGAACATATTAATAAAAAAGTAGATCGTTTATCAGGTGGACAACAACAACGTGTTGCAATTGCAAGAACATTAGCGTTAAAACCAAAAGTTATCTTATTTGATGAACCTTTATCTGCATTAGATGCTGCTAATCGTTTAATAATGAGAAAAGAAATTAAACGAATTCAAAAAGAGTACCATTCTACAATTATTTATATTACGCATGATCAAGAAGAAGCATTTACAATGTCTGATCGAGTAATGGTGATGAGTGAAGGGAATATTGAGCAAATAGCTACCCCAATGGAACTTTATCATCATCCTGCAAATGATTATGTTCAATCTTTTGTTGTGGATCATTTAAATGTGAAAATGGAAGACTTAAAAAAATGTATGGTGGAAATAGCAGATGAATAAATTACACATAAAATCTTTAAAGACATTATTAGTAGTTTATTTTGTTGTTAGTATTATTCTTCCATTAGGTTCTATATTTGTATCATTAGCTAATGTAAATATTATGCATATGCTTCATTCTAAGGTAATGTTAAATACATTAATGCATTCAATTAATGCTAGTTTTATTACTACAATTTTAACAATGGCTATTGCATTAGTAAGTGCATGGTTTTTATCAAGAAGTAAATTAAAACATCCTAAACTTTGGATAAGTTTATTGACTATTCCAATGTTAATTCCATCTATTTCTCATGGAATAGGATTAGTTGTTTTATTTGGTAGTAATGGAATTTTTACTAATTTATTTCATTCTAACTTTCATATCTATGGATTAAAAGGAATTGTATTAGGATCATTTTTCTATTGTTTTCCAGTTGCATTGTTGATGTTTTTAGATGCTTTCCAATACGAAGATGGATTAGTGTATTCATCTGCTAACGTATTAGGTGTTCCTAAATTAAATCAAATTAAAGATATTACTTTGCCTTATTTAAGAAAACCCCTTATCGCAATATTTTTTACTGTTTTTACATTAACATTTACAGATTACGGAGTACCATTAATGGTAGGGGGAAAATATACAACATTACCACTGTATATGTATAATGAGGTCATTGGTTTACTTGACTTTCAAAAAGGAGCATTGATAGGATGTATTTTAATGATTCCTGCGATAATTGCTTTTCTTATTGATATATTTACACAAGATACTAAAGCAATGTCATTTCATATTAATCAATATATTGTACCTGTAAATAAAGTAAGAGATATATTTTCTAAAGTATGGGTTGTAATTTTGTCTATAGGATTATTATTACCAATAGTTGTATTTATTTTTTTAATGGTAATGACAAAATACCCTGTTAATTTAACATTTACGTTTGCACATATCTCTAGAACATTAGGGATGTCGATGTTTAAATATCTTCAAAATTCTGTTATTATTGCACTCATCACAGCCATTGTGGGAAGTGCTGTGGCTTTTATTAGCGCATATTTTACTTCTAGATATCAAGGAGTTATTTCCAAATTTGTGCATCTTATTTCACTACTTACTTTAGCCGTTCCAGGAATTGTGCTAGGGTTATCTTATAGTTTATTTTTTAAAGGGAGTATAATTCAAGGAACATTTGTAATTTTAATTATGGTGAATATGGTACACTTTTTTGCATCACCATATTTAATGGCTTGTAATGCATTTAATAAGTTAAATCCTCATTACGAAGATGTTGCTAGTACATTAGGTATTTCACGATTTTATTTATTAAAAGATGTAATCATCCCACTTACTAAAGATACTCTTATAGAGATGATGTCCTATATGTTTATTAATTCAATGGTAACCATCTCTGCAGTTGCTTTTTTAAGTACTATTGCAATACAACCACTATCTTTAATGATTACTCAATTAGAAGGAATGATGTTAATTGAATCAATGGCTTTTATTTCCATAGTGATTTTAGCTGTTAATCTACTGATGAAATATGTGATTCAATTATTTAAAAAGGTACTAAAATCAAAAGAAGAGAAAAGAGGGATTTATCATATGGAATTAACACGACGTGAATTTGATTTACTAACATTATTAGAAGAAAATAAAGATAAGAGCTATACACAAAGAGAAATGGCACAAGCATGCAATGTATCATTAGGTACAATTAACCATACGTTGCAGGTTTTAAATGAAAAAGGATATATTAATGATGAAAACAAAATAACAAATAATGGGATTCAAGCATTAGAACCTTATCGTGTAAAACGTGCAATATTTATTGCGGCAGGTTTTGGTTCAAGATTAGTACCATTAACTATTAATTCACCTAAACCATTGATTAGAGTCAATGGAACACGTATGATAGATACTTTATTAGATGGGGTATTAGCTGCTGGAATAGAGGAAATCTATATTGTAAGAGGATATTTAAAAGAACAATTTGATCAACTTTTATATAAATATCCTATGATTCAATTTATTGATAATCCTTATTATAATGATGCAAATAATATATCTTCTATGTTATGTGCAAGAAATTATTTAGATAATGCCTATGTATTTGAAGCAGATTTAGTACTATATAACCCTAACTTAATAAAAAAATACCAATATACTAGTAACTATCTTGGTGTAAAAACAGAAGTAACAGATGATTGGTGTTTTGAAACCAATAAAAATAAACAAATAACTAAGTTAGCAGTTGGTGGAAGAAATGTTTATCATATGTTTGGTGTATCTTATTGGACTAAAGCAGATGGAGATAAGTTAAATGATGATATAAAAAATGTATATGAATTACCTGGTGGTAAAGAAAGATATTGGGATCAAGTTCCTTTAGAATATTGTAAAGATCATTATAAAGTGGAAGTAAGAGAATGTTTATTTGAGGATATAGTAGAAATTGATTCTTATAATGATTTAAAGAAAATAGATCCTCATTATCAGTAGTAATGAAAAATTAAATTATTTTTTAAGATTAAAGCAGATTTTATTTATAGAATCTGTTTTTTTTTTATGTACAAAAGAATATAAATGATGAATTAAACATATTGTAAAAGTACTAGCTATCTATATAAAATTTCATACCAAATTTTTTAAAAAAACTTGCTTTTTTTTTGTACCTGAATTGTAAAATGAAAGTGGAATTATAAATAAACTACAAAAAAGTTCATA
>JAHHSU010000069.1 GCA_020025035.1 Thomasclavelia sp.
AGAGTACCTCATTTTTTTTTTACTGTTTTTGTAACATATGTTATAACACATTACACTAGCTACACATTTCATAAATTGTTTGATGTTTGTAAATGATGTAAGACATTTTTGTAAAAATATAATAAAAAAAGATATTATAATATCTTCTTTCAATAAAATTATTATTAAATACGTCTTAACTTAATTTCTCTTTTTGCTTACAACCTAAAAATTATATATTATATTAATACTTTTCAAATTTAGATTCTTCATCTTTAAAATAATTGATTTTCATTGCTGATTTCACACAGGCTAATGTATGATTTGCTTTTTGATTAGCTTTTATAGTTCCGTTTTCTAGTATTTGATATACCTCATCAAGATTGCTTTCTAATTCTTTTCTACGTACACGAATAGGTTCTAAAACATCTTCTAATACATTATTTAAAAAACGTTTAATTTTCATATCCCCTAATCCACCTCTTTGATAATGTGCTTTTAAAGCATCTAAATTTTGGTATTCTGGTAAATACTTATTAAAATGTTCATCATTACAAAAGGCATCCAAATACGTAAATACTGTATTTCCTTCAATATGTCCTGGATCTTCTACTTTTAAATGTAGTGGATCTGTATACATACTCATTACTTTTTTAGAAACAGTTTCCTTATCATCTGAAAGATAAATACAATTCCCTAATGATTTTGACATTTTAGCTTTCCCATCAATTCCAGGAAGTCTTAAACATGATTTGTGTTTAGGAAGTAATATTTCTGGTTCAACTAATACATTCTCTCCATATAAATGGTGAAAGCTTCTTACAATTTCACGAGTTTGTTCTAACATTGGTTTTTGATCCTCACCAGCAGGTACACAAGTAGCGGCAAATGCTGTAATATCTGCAGCTTGTGAAATAGGATAATTTAAAAAACCAATGGGAATACTTTGTTCAAATCCTCTTTGTTTAATCTCTTCTTTAATTGTAGGATTTCGTTGTAATCTTGAAACAGAAACTAAATTCATATAATATGCAGTTAACTCAAACAAAGCAGGAATTTGTGATTGTATGAAAATAGTAGATTTTGTAGGATCAATTCCAACTGATAAATAATCTAATGCTACTTCCATAATATTTGCTCTTACTTTTTCTAAATGATCTGCATTATCTGTTAATGCTTGCGCATCTGCAATCATAATAAATATTTCATCATATTCATTAGAATTTTGTAATTCTACACGTCTTTTTAATGATCCAACGTAATGACCTAAATGTAATCTTCCTGTTGGTCGATCACCAGTTAATATCACTTTACTCATCTACCATTCCTCCATCCAAACATATTTAAAAACTATTCACTTTCTTCTATAACTCCCATTAATTCTAATATACGATTTAAATCATCAACATCTTGATATTTGACTACAATATTTTGATTTTCTACCTTAATTTTAGTTCTGAATTTTTTTCTTAACAAATCTTCTACATAAACTAAATTCTGATCTTTTTCTTGTATTTTCTTTCTTGGATGATTTTTACTAAGTTCAATACCACGCACAATATTTTCAATTTCTCTTACTGATAAATGTTCTTCAATTGCACGTAATGCTAAATCAGTTGCCTTTTCCTTAGGTAATGTAATTAAAGGTCGAACATGTCCCATAGTTAATTCACCATTTAAAACATAGGATTGAATACTTTGTGGTAATTGTAAAAGTCTTAGTGTATTAGCAATATGTGTTCTAGACTTTCCAAGTCGATTAGCAATTTGTTCTTGAGTTAGATTTAATTTTTTCATCATATTTTCATATGCCTGAGCTTCTTCAATTGCATTAAGATTTTCTCGTTGAATATTTTCAAGTAATGCAATTTCTAACATTTGTTCATCACTAAAATCTACAATAATTGCAGGTATAGAATCTAGTTTTGCAATTTTTGCTGCTCTACATCTTCTTTCCCCTGCTACAATTTCATAGCCATGAATTGATTTTTTTAAAATTACAGGAGTAAAAATACCATGTTGCAAAATAGAAGAAGCAAGTTCATTTAATTTTTCTTCATCAAATAAACGTCTTGGTTGATAAGGATTAGGTCTAACATCAGATAATTTTACTGTTGTTTGCGATTGTTTGGGCGTATTTTTTTCAATATCTTCAATAAAATCGTTAAGATCTCCTCCAAATATATCTTCTAATCCTTTTGTAAGTTTTTTTCTTTTTACTTTTTTTTCATTATTACTTGTTACCATTTCTTGCAATCACTTCCTTTGATAAATTTGCATATGCCTTAGCCCCTTCAGATGTATGATCATAATCGTAAATACATAATCCTGAAGATGGTGCTTCAGAAAGTTTAATATTTCTTGGAATAAATGTTTTATAGACCTTATCTCTAAAATATTTACGTACCTCTTGAGAAACTTCTACACCAAGATTCGTTCTTTGATCTAGCATCGTTAATAATACACCCTCAATAGATAAATTAGGATTAAATGATTCTTGTATAAACTTAATCGTACTTAACAGTTGAGTTAATCCTTCTAGTGCATAATATTCACATTGTACAGGGATTAATACAGAGTCACTTGCAGTAAGTGCATTTCGATTTAATAAACCTAATGATGGTGGACAATCAATTAATATATAATCATATTTATCTTTAATACTACTTATTTTATCTCTTAATTTTAATTCTCGACCAAATTTTAATTGTGATAATTCAAAATCTGCTGTTGATAATTCTGTACTAGCAGGAATAATTTCTAAATTATTCACATCTGTTTTTAAAATAATTTCCTCTATAGAAACTGTACTTGTCAAAATATCTGCTGTAGTTCCTTTGATTTTCATATGATCAATCCCAATTCCCTGTGTTGCATTTGCTTGAGGATCAATATCAATCAATAATACACGTTTTTTTAAATATGCCAAACCAGCTGCTAAATTGACACTTGTTGTAGTTTTTCCAACTCCACCTTTTTGATTTGTAACTGATATAACCTTTCCCATGACTTTCTCCTTTTAATCCTATATAATTTGACCTATTCTTTCTCCCATTTTAACCTTTACTTCTATATCTTGCAATGAATAATCGATAATATCTTTATCAATTTTTATTCTTCCCTTTTCAAATAATAAAACTACAGTAGAACCACCAAATTCAAACCATCCTTTTGTTTGTCCCCTTTTAAACTCCTTCATATCTAAATTCTTAATTTTTCCAACCATCATCGCCCCTACTTCTATATAAATCACATCTCCAAAACGTGTTGTATTTAATACACTAACTTCTCTACTATTTGTTTTATAAATTGGATAATGATAGGATGCAATTGGATTAACAGTGTGTAAAATTCCTTGAATTGAATACTGTTTTTTTAAATATCCATCATCAATAAAACAATAGCGATGATAATCCTCTACTCCTAAACGAAATACCAGTGCATCCCCACCCCTATATTTATCAGCAAGAACCCTATCTTCTAATAAATCATTCACTGTATATTGGCTATTTTTAATATAAAAACAGGTATCTTCATCTAATGAATAATAAGTAAGTTTACTATCACATGGACTAATTAATCCATCTGAATCAATTTTTCGATAAGTTGAATCAATTTTTCTACAAAAGAACTCATTAAAACAACAATAATTTTGTTTTACATATTCATCCATGTCAATCTTATTTTTTTTAATAAAGCGAGGAATAATCCATTTTGAATGAGAGGAATTCAAGTAATTTCCAACCCATTTAGAAATCGTTGGGCAAACTAAAATCTTTAATATCATTCTACCTACAATAGTTTGATACAAAAAAAACATCGAAGAACTAATATCACTTGGATATTGTTCCCCTTTTCTATTAACAATATTATTTTTCATATTATTTTAAAATATATATAAATGTAATGATTACAATAATTCCCATTAAGATCATTTCATTTTTCTTTGCTTTTTTAATATTAAAATTACATACAAATAATATGCCCACTATTAATAAAATTATAGGATAAATTTTTATATATGCTAGTTTTAAAATCTTACACACACAAAAAGCAATTGGAAATATTAATGAACTGCAAGTTACTGGAAGTCCTTGATATACTTTTCGCTTTTCAGTTGTATTTGATTGTCGCACACTTTCTTGAACATTAAAATAAGCTAAACGAATTACTGCAGCTAAAATATACCATGCAATAATTATAATACCTATTGTTGATGTTTCTCCTAATGAATAACCAATAATTGCAGGAAAAACACCAAAACAAATTAAATCTACTAACGAATCAATCTGAATACCAAATTCTTTTTCCTCTTTGTTTCGTTTCATAGTACGAGCAATAGGTCCATCAAATGCATCACATATACCAGATAACAATAAACATATTAAGGCAAATTTAATATTACCAAGTAATGCCAAATGCATTCCTAATACTGAAATTATTAAACTAATATATGTTAATATAACGGTATAGTTATAATATCCAAGCATTGAATAATCCTCCATAATTTATTTTTCTCATTATAACATATTTTGACAATGTATGACATAACTTCTTCAAAAAATATGAATAACGAATTGTAAAATGAAAGTGGAATTATAAATAAACGATAAATTAGTTCATAAATAA
>JAHHSU010000007.1 GCA_020025035.1 Thomasclavelia sp.
TTTTAATATCCAAACATCCTATTAATTTTATAACCATTCCCACATTATAAATCACAAAATGAAGTATTTGCATTCAAAAAAATGTATCAGTGATAGGCCTACTATACTTAGTTTGACATTAAAGTAAGTAAGATTATAACTAATACAATATAATTATATACAAACTAGATAAAATGAAACTAATTTTATGAATTCTAAAGCCACAAAAGAAACGAGGATAAAGTCTTTTCATGTACATAATTATCAAACATGCAAAAGTGCAAATAATAAAAATAACAAGACATATATTTAACGGGAAATTGGCTGATTATATATACAAAAAATATATTTCGTACTAACACTTACTATTACAATGTGTAGTATTTTAAATATCTCTAATAGATTAAATTAGAGAATGTTGATTAAAGAATTGTTGTATATTTACTTGATCACTTTCTAACTGTTCAACTAATTGATCCACAGAATTAAATTTTATCTCATTACGAACACGGCAATAAAAGTAAACATCAATATTTTCATCATAAATATCTTGATGAAATTCAAATATATGAATTTCAATGGAGGGAGTATCTAAACTGCAAATAGTAGGATTATATCCAATATTACACATACCTATATATTTCTTTTTAAAAATCTCTACGATAACTCCATACACTCCATTTTGGGGAATAAAATAATTACCACAATCTATATTAGCAGTTGGAAAGCCAATCATACGTCCTATTTGACGACCTCTAATCACTTTTCCACTTATTTTATATGGCCTAGATAACAAATTGTTAGCCTTTAATATATTTCCATTTAATAATTCATTTCGAATTCTAGTAGAACTAATCTTTTGATCGTCTTCTACAATTTTATCTTGTATATAAACAGGAAATAACCCATTAGCTAAATGTTTTAAATCATTAGCATTTCCTTGACCTAAAAATCCAAAATGGTAATCAAATCCACAAGCAATATAATCTATTGGTAAAGATTGAATAAAATAAGCAAAAAAATCGTTTGGACTTAATCTACTAACTTCTGTACTAAAATCTACAATAATTAGATAGTCAATTTTTAAATCTTCTAACAATTTTTCTTTATCTAATAGCGACGTAAGATAATACTCATTTTTTATTTTTCCTAAAATCAGCAACGGATTAGGAAAAAATGTCATAACAGCGCTATGAATATTATGATTTGTTGCATAATTTTTTACATGTTGAATCAATCCTAAATGACCACGATGAATTCCGTCAAAATATCCTATTGCCATAGCAAGGTTAGAATCAAAATTATGACTATGTCTACCATCATGATAGATGACTTTCATTACCATAACCCCCTTACATTTTTTAGTGTACCTTGACCTGTTTGTTGATACACTGCAAGTATGTGCTGGTCTTTATTTTTAATCACCACTTGTCCTTGTAAATGACTATTAATTTGTTTTCCATGATATACAATATTCTCATCTTCAATTTCTATAGATGGTAAATGAGATAATGCTTGATCTATGGTTAAATATTGAAATTCATTATTTTCTAATTGTTCTAAAGTATAACAATCTTCTAATCGAAATGGTCCAGATTGAATTCGATTAAGCTTTGACATACACCCTGGATATCCAAGCTTTTTTGCAATGTCTACACATAATGAACGAATATAAGTTCCTTTAGAACAATGCACACGTAATGTAATTTCATTTTGAACAAATGACAATACTTGAATATCTAATATTTCAATATCTCGAGGTGGAATCTCTACTTGTTCATTATTTCTTGCATATTCATATAATTTTTTTCCATTAATTTTAATAGCTGAATAAATTGGCGGTATTTGTTGTTGTTTACCAATAAATGATGCTACTACTAATTCTATTTGTTCTATTGTAATATCATTTTGAAAAGGTACTTGTTTAATTATTTTTCCTTCTAAATCATAGGTATCTGTATATGTACCTAGACAAATAGTAGTGATATATTGTTTATCCTCACTTGTTAAAAACTGAATTGCCTTTGTAGCTTTATTCACACATAATACTAACACACCACTAGCTAAAGGATCTAATGTCCCACAATGTCCTACTTTTTTAGTATGCAATATTTTGCGTACTTTTCCTACTACATCATGACTTGTACAATTTACTGGTTTATTTACAAGAATAATCCCATCCATCCTTTATACCTCCAACTTCATCATTATTACATGATAATCATTTTAACAAATGATAATATGATTGCAAGGAATAATATTGTATATTCTATAAAATACTGTAAAATAAAATAAAAAAGGAGTGATTTAAATGAATTTTGATCAAAATTATGTTTTAAACATACTACAAGATATTTTAAGTATTGATAGTCCTAGTGGCTATACACAAAATGTTATTGAAAAAATTAAACATTATGCTAGTGATTTGAATCTTGACTGTCAAATTAATAATAAAGGTAACGCTATTATTTCCTTATCAGGAAAAGATAACTCTAAAACTATAGGTGTTTGTGCACATGTGGATACACTTGGAGCAATGGTAAGAAGTATTAAATCAGATGGTAGATTATCTTTTACTAAAATTGGTGGTCCAATTTTGCCTACACTTGATAGCGAACATTGTAAAATATGTACACGAGATAACAAAATCTATACAGGGACATTTTATTCCACTTCTCCTGCAGCACATGTATATAGCGATGCTGCAACATCCTTACGCCAAGAAGACACAATGGAAGTTGTCATCGACGAAATTGTAAAAAACAAAGAAGATGTTATTCAATTAGGAATTAATAACGGAGACTACATCTTTATAGATCCTAAAACTAGAATTACTGATACAGGATTTATTAAATCTAGATTCCTAGACGATAAATTGAGTGTAGCTATTATTTTTGGTGTACTCAAATATTTTAAAGACATGAACATTATACCATGTCATGATATTAAATTTTTAATATCTACTTATGAAGAAGTCGGGCACGGAATGGCTTCTATACCAAATAATATTTCAGAAATACTTGCAGTAGATATGGGATGCATTGGAAAAGACTTATCATGTACAGAATTTGATGTATCCATATGCGCAAAAGATTCATCAGGACCATATGATTATCAAATGACAACTAAACTAATAAACTTAGCAAAACAACATCATCTTTCCTATGCTGTAGATATATATCCATTTTACTCATCAGATGCATCAGCTGCATTACGAGGAGGAAATGATATAAAAACTGCCTTAATTGGTTCTGGAGTATTTGCAAGCCATGGATATGAACGAACTCATTATAAAGGAATGGAAAATACCATGAAACTTCTAACATTATACTTAACTAAATAATCAAAAAAATAATACATTTTTAACAAGTATCTATTTATCTAAAATGGTGTAACTTTATATTATTACACCATTTTTATTTAATTTATTTTTTTAACAAATTTTTAGACTTACTAAACTCTCCTTAAATTACATTATACTACAAAACTTTTTTATAATTTAGATAAAAAGTTTGCTAGAGTACGCACCATTGTGCCTGTTGCACCTTCATTTTCACTATTTGCAACACCAGCAATATCAATATGAATCCATTGAACATTTTTGTTAATAAACTGTTTTAAAAACACAGCTGCAACACTTGCACCACCACCTGCTTTTCTAGACGAGTTTTTCATATCAGCTGTATTTGAATCAAGCATTTTAAAATACTCATCATCAATTGGTAATCTCCATCCTTTTTCATCACTTTGTTTTAATGCCTTTTCAAATTCACCATAAAAATCATCACTATTACTAAAAATACCAGCATATACATTACCTAAAGAAGCAACACATGCTCCAGTTAAGGTAGCAATATCAATAATGCGATTTACATTAGGTAAACTTTGAGCATAGGTAATAGCATCACATAAAATTAATCTTCCTTCTGCATCAGTACTAACTATTTCTACTGTTTTCTTTGATAAAGTTGTTATCACATCTTCTGGTTTATAAGCAGAACCGTTAATTAAGTTTTCTGTAGTAGGAATAATTGCATATACATTTATCTTAGGTTTTAATTCACCAATAATTTGCATAGTTCCTAACACATCTGCAGCTCCACACATATCATATTTCATCCCAAAACTATTAGGTTTAATATTATATCCTCCTGTATCAAACGTAATCCCTTTTCCAATCAATGCTGTATAATTACTATTATTAGTATCACCTGTATACTTCAAACAAATCATATAAGCAGGTAAATCACTCCCTTGATTTACAGATAATATCCCACCTGCTCCCATTTTTATTAATGCATCTTTATCTAAAATAGTATATTCAAATGAATATTGCTTAGCTAATTTTACAGATTCTTCTACTAAATGAGATGGTGTCATTAAATTAGAAGGAGTATTTGCTAATTTTTTAGATAGATAAATTCCTTTAGCATAACTCATTGCTTTTTGAATACTACTAGATACCTCCTCTGTCGTAAAGATATCTACATCTACCAATTCATTTTCTTTTTTTAAATCATCTTTTTGCTTATATACCTTAGACCAATATACTTCACAAAATAATTCTACTACTTTATAAATATCAATACTCTTTGTAACTGCACTTTTTGCATAAAAACAAGAAGGAGTATTGATTTTATTACTTACCTTTTTAAATGCATGATACATTTTAATAGTAGAAATAGAATCTCTATTCCCTAACCCTAAAAAAATAAGTTTATTACATTTTAATTTTCCTAACGTATATACTACTGTAACTGAATTTAATTCTTTATCAATAATAGAATTTACATCAAAGTCTAATTGTTCACATAATTTTGTATCAATAATTGTATCTTGATATATTGGATAAATAATATCCTTATCACTCATAATGATTGGATTTTTATCAAATTGTTTCATCATATTTCCTCCTTACACCTATATTTTTATCATATACAATTTATCTAATAAATTAAATAAATATGCATTATTATTTCTAACATATATGCTATAATAAATCATAGCTTATTAAAGGAGTAAAGCAATGAGAATTATCAAAATACCAATTCAACAAATTGATTTTGTACCTACAAATTACTCAATAGATTTGCAAAAAAGTATAGAAAGGATTGGTCTTTCCTTTCCAATTAAAGTAAGTCAAAATAACGAGCGATTTACTTGCATGGACGGCAACAAAAGACTAACTATATTAAAGCATTTAAATATACTTGAAGTAAATTGTATTGTACTCAATAACGGAAACAATCGTTCCAATGATTGTTGGAGAAATATAAATCATCATTAGGAGAAAAATATGAAAAAATGTTCATTATATCAACAATGTGGGAGTTGTGAATTATTACATTTACCTTACTTACAACAATTAGAACAAAAAAAGCAATATTGTAATCATTTACTAAAAAAAGCTAACTTAAACCATATACAAGTTCATGACGTATTAGGTCAAGATAACCCTTATTACTATCGTAACAAAGTCATCATTGGCTTTAATCGTCAAAATCAACCAGGATTATATGAAGAAAACTCACATAAAATAGTACCATATCACTCATGTTTATTACATGATTCCATCATTGATCCTATCATTCAAAAAATTGCTAGTATGTTAAAAAAATATAGAATTCAAATTTATCATGAAGATAAAAGAAAAGGTTTTTTAAGGCATGTACTCATACGTAGGGGAGTAAATACCAACCAAACGATGGTTGTCTTAGTAACTACCTCTTTTATATTCCCAGGATCAAAAGCATTTGTAAATGAATTAATTCAAGCATTTCCATCAATTCAAACAATTGTTCTAAACAAAAACACACGCAAAACAAGTATTGTATTAGGAAACGAAGAGAAAGTTATTTATGGCAAAGGATATATCGTAGATACCCTTTGTTCTCTCTCATTTAAAATTTCTTCTAGATCATTCTATCAAATTAATCATGATCAATGTGAAGTATTATATCAAAAAGCCATTCAACTATTAGATTTAAAAGGTGACGAAATATTACTAGATACATATTGTGGCATTGGTACCATTGGATTAATCGTTGCAAACAAAGTAAAACATGTTATTGGTGTAGAATTAAATAAAGACGCAATACAAGATGCAAAAGTAAATGCTATTAAAAACAATATCCGTAATATAGAATTTGTATGTGAAGATGCATCAAACTTCATGGTAGAAATAGCTAAACAAAAAATACATATTGATGCTTTAATTATGGATCCACCTAGATGTGGTACTACACCTACATTTATTCAATCTATTTTACAATTGCAACCAAAAAAAGTTGTCTATATATCATGTGATCCATCTACACAAGTACGTGATATTGCATTATTTAATGATATTGGGTATCAAACTAAAGATATGTACTTAGTAGATTTGTTTCCGCATACCAAACATATTGAAAGTATTGTTATTTTAACAAAACAATAAATACTATTATGCTGACTTAATCAATATATATTTTAAATAAAAAATATCATTTACTAAATGATTGTATAGTTTTACATTGATTTAGCTTATGATATTTTTTTATTTATTCATTAATAAAATTTCTAAAACCAAATTTATCTACTAGCCTAACAATCAAGAATTGCACTAGTAGTTTTCATTTTCTTTTCCATAGCCTCACTAAACATTTCCTTAATCACTTCTGTATATAATAAATCCAACAAAAATATTTGTGGCATTTTAGAGGATATAGATCCAGTTTCAAAAATGGTTTCAGCAGATACATAGGTCAATGCACAATCAGATAACTCTTTTAACGGATTATCACCATCTTTTGTTACCGTAATAATTTTTGTTCCATTTTCTTTAGCTTGTTTAATAGTTTTTAACACCTCTTTAGTAGTACCTGAATTAGAGATTGCAACAATAATATCATCTTTATTTGTAATAGACGACATCATCATCATCGTATGACTATCTGTAATAGAAACAGTAGTAAATCCAATTCTCATGAATTTATAATTGATATCCATGGCTGATATACCTGAATAACCTATTCCTATAAAATAAACTCTTTTAGCATTCATGATTAAATCTTTACATCTTTTTATTGCATTTAAATCAACGTTTCTAACAGTTTGTTCTAAAATATTAATCGACGATTTTAACATATTAGTTGCAGTTTCCTTAACACATTCATCTTGATGAACATGTAAATTAATTAAGCTTGTATTTTTCATATTAGCAATCTCTTTTGCTAGAGTAACCTTAAAATCCTGAAATCCATTAAATCCAAGTTTTTTTGTAAATCTAGTTATTGTAGCTTCTGCTACTCCTGATTCACTAGCTATAACCGATATCGATTTATAAATTGTATTATCTAAATCAGATTGAATATAATCAATCAATGTTTTTTCTGACTTTGTCGCCTTAAATTGTGGGTTTTCTAATTGTTCTAATATACTCATCTAAACACCTCTACAAATAACCTTTCACTTATTATTTATTGACTTGATTTTTCTTTAAAATGATAATAAGCTCCTTTCATTCCAGCAGTATTTTGAAGTTTCGCAAACGCAAGCTTAGTATTTTGATAGACAGAAGTAATCAAATATTTTTGTAAGTTTTTTTCAATTAACGGTCTAAAAATATCTTCTCTTGCCATTATCCCACCACCTAATACAACCACTTCAGGATTAAGAACATAAACAATATTAGAAATTCCTAAAGCTAGATGATCTGCTAATTTTTCAACTTCTTCTTTACATATTAGATCATTATTTTCATAATGTTCTAATACATATCTACCATCAATACTACTTGGATTAATATTTTTTCTAGAAGCTACATTTTTTACTAATGCAGTGGTAGAAGCAATATCTTCAAAATGTTCATTGTGAATTCTCATATACCCAATTTCTCCAGCTGAGTGGCTAAAACCATGTAGTATTTTACCATTGACAATGATTGCACCACCTATTCCTGTTCCTATTGTTAAACAAGCCATAGAATGAGAACCTATTCCTGCACCTGCATAAAACTCTCCTAATGCTGCACAATTTACATCATTTTCTACAAAACAAGGTAAACTAAATTCCTTTTCTAATATTTTTTTGATCTCAATACCCGTATAGTTAGGAATAGTAGGTCCTGCATATAAGATTTTTCCTTCATTAGGACATACCATTCCAGCAGTTGAGATACATATACCTTGAATATCGTATTCTTTCTTTACTAAGTGTATAATATCCTTTACTTTTTCCATGATACATAGACCACCAGCTTTTGCATTTGTATCTCTATTACTATTTTCTAATAATGTTCCTTCTTCATTGATTACACCATATTTAATACTTGTTCCACCAATATCAACTACTGCATAAACATTCATACTATCCCCTCTATTTCTATACATAAACTAATAAAAGTTGGATTACTATTACTTAAAACAAGATAATAACCCTAAATTTAATCTATTAAGATTTCATTCTTTTAAGTATGAATCCAACCTTGTTTAGTACTACAACAAAATTTTATAAATAACTTTTTCAACATCAGAAGAATTTTCGTCTACTTTTAAACAAGTCATGTGAATATCTTCTGGATAACACACAAGAAAATCACCTTCTTCTAGAATAACTGAAGAATTTTCTTTTCCTTCAAATAATAGAAAATCATCTTCTTCATTAAATTCCTTAAATACCATATTATCTTTAAAGTTAAGATTGATTCTTTCTTTACCACTTAAAACAATATGAACATCTATATATTTTTGGTGACCTTCAAAAAAGCGTTCTTCTTTATTTTTAGTAGTAAAATGAATCCTATTTAAAAATAAATCCTTTCCTTTAATTTCATGTATTCCTGTTTCAAAGTTAATTAAATGATGATCTAATGCATGGACTAAAGCATCTTTTATATCCTTAGGCAAATAATCATAACTTTCTATATTTTTTAAATTTCCAAATATCATTTCTTTCTCTCCTTACTTATTCATTTTTTAATATATTTTATTCTTTTCTTGTACCATCTTTACGATAATATATCGTTGCGTTATTTACTATTGTTGCATCGACTAATTTAGATGGTGTCATTAACGAAACAATCATTCCAACTATCACTGAAACACTAATTGAGATAATCGAATATGACCAAATACTCACGTTAAATCCGCCATATTTACATGTTATTACAGCTATTGCAGAAGCAATAAATCCAGCATAAGCCCCTACTCTAGTCGCTTTTTTAAAGAATATTCCTAATACAAAAATTCCTGCTAAAACACCTAAAACAAGCCCCATAAATCCATTAAACCATTCATATGCTGAATTAACTCCTCCACTAGCAAGCATCACCGCCATTAAAATCGAAGCAATTCCAACTCCTAAAGAAATATACTTTGCAATTTTAGTTTGTTTAGTAGTTGACATATCTTTTGTAATAAAACTTTGAATATCTAAGGTCCAACTTGTTGCCACAGAATTTAATCCAGTTGAAAGAGTAGATTGCGCTGCAGCATATATTGCAGCTAACACTATCCCTGTAATACCAATTGGTAATTGGTATGCAATATAGGAAGCAAAAATTTGATCTTGTTGTACCGTTTGTAATAACTGAGGATTTTGATTGTAAAAAACATATAAGGCTGTTCCAATAAGATAAAATACAGTTGCAACAAACAATGATAATACTAAATTACCATATGTCATTTTCTTTAACTGTTTGATATCCGTTGTAGTAGTAAAACGTTGAACAATATCTTGACTAGAAATATAAGATGAAAAAGTATTTAATCCACCTCCAATAATTAATAAAAACACACTTGTTTTAAATATATTCAAATCGAATATTGGTTCGTTAGAAGATAGAAATTTTCCACCATTTGTTAATTCATGCATAATAGATCCAAACCCACCATTTATTGTGGCAATCAAAAATATTAATGAAAAAACAATACCCGCAATAAGTACACAGCCTTGAATAAAATCTGTCCACAAAACTGACTTTAATCCACCTGTATAAGAATAAATAATTGCGATTACTCCCATTGCAATAATCAATACATAAACATTAATTCCTGTAAGATTGGCTAGTACCATAGATGGTAAATACATAATAATTGCCATACGACCTATTTGATAAATAATAAACATAATTGCTCCAAGAATTCGTAAACCCTTGTCCTTATATCTTATTTCAAGATATTCATATGCTGTATCTATATCTAGCCTACTATAGACTGGTAAAAAGAATCTTATGGTAAGCGGAACTGCAACAAACATTCCAAGTTGAGCAAACCACATAATCCATGTACCTTTATAAGAATTCCCTGCTAATGATAAAAATGAAATAGGGCTTAATAATGTAGCAAATATAGAAACAGAAGTTACCCACCAAGGTATTGTTCCATCCCCTCTAAAAAATTCTTTTCCTTTCATGTCTTTTTTAGAAAACTTCAATCCTGCATAAAGAACTGCTCCTAAGTAAATAATTAATACAATTAAATCAAACGTTGTAAACCCCTGCATATCTAATCCCACCTTTTTTTACATCTAAAAATATTTTTGATTAATTTCCTTAGCTTTTATTACCATTTCCTTAGTAGGTTCTTTCATTGGTTCCCTACAATACCCTGCATGAACTCCTTGTTCTTCTAAAATAATTTTAAGTGTTTGATAAAGACCATTATTTAAAGTTTCTGTAATAAAATCATTCGTTATATGTTGCACTTTTAATGCCGTTTGAATATCTCCCTTTTTTGCTGCTTCAAAAATTTGTCTAGCTCGAACACCATTTACATTAAATGTTGAACCAATCGCACCATCTACTCCAAGTACTGTAGCAGGTAACATCATTTCATCAAATCCTGCAAATATTAATTTATCTGGAAACGCTTTTCGCATACGTTCTAATAAGTAGAAATCTGCTGCAGTAAATTTAACCCCTATAATTTTTTCATTTTTAAAAAGTTCACCAAATTGTTCTATAGACATATTTACTCCAGTTAAAAATGGTATTGAATAAATAATTAGTTTATTGTCTACAGAATTAATAATTGTTTCATAATAATGTTTGATTTCACTAAAATCAAATTTATAATAAAATGGTGTAACTGCTGATATTGCATCATATCCTAAATCTGTTGTGAATTTTGCTAATTCTACTGCTTCTTTTAAATTAATTGATCCTACTTGCGCAATTAATTTTACCTTTCCTTGTACCTCATCTTTAGCAATTTCAAATATTTGCTTTTTTTCTTTGGTAGAAAGCATAAAGTTCTCTCCTGTACTTCCTCCTACATAAAGACCATCTACCTTACAAACATCGATATTATGTCTAATAATTTCTCTTAATCCCTTTTCATTAATGTTTCCATCCTTATCAAAGGATACTAATAATGCTGAATAAATACCTTTCATTGTTTTTCCCCCTTTAAATTAATTTTCATTATTTATTTTAAAATATTAGTAAATCGCTTTGTTATTTGTTGCGGTCTAGTAATTGCCCCTCCAACAACTGCTGAATACGCACCTAAATCAAATACTTTTTTGAGTTGATCAGGAGTATTAATCTTTCCTTCACAAATAATTGGTATGTTTACCGTTTCTAAAAGCTCAACTAATAAATCAAAATCAACCTCATCACTTTGTCTAGAATATGGTGTATATCCTGAAAGTGTTGTAGATATACAATCAAATCCAATCTTTTCAGCCTCTATTCCCTCTTCTAAAGTTGAAATATCTGCCATTGCTAATCTTCCGTTTTGATGAATTACATCTACTAAGTCCTTGATATTTTCTCCATTAGGTCTTTTTCTGTTTGTTGCATCAAGTGCAATCATTTCACAATCTGTGGTTAATAATTCATTTACTTCCTTTATAGTTGGTGTAATATAAATTTTTGAATCGTCATAATTTTTTTTAATTATCCCAATAACAGGAAGATTTGTAACTTTCTTAATTTCGTTAATATCTTCACTGCCTTGCGCTCTTATAGCTACTGCACCACCTTGCTTAGCAGCTAGCGCCATTTTCCCCATAATAAATGAACTGTGTAATGGTTCATCTAATAATGCTTGACATGAGACAATCAATTTTCCTTTTACTTTTTCTAACATTCCCTCACCCTTTTCAAAATAATTTTCTTTACACATTGCATTGTAACCCCTTACTCATAATAAATCAATATATTTCTGAAAATTATTTTCTTTTATATTGATATTTTAAATAAATTTATATATATAATGAAATATTTTTTCTAAACACAATAAAATATCAGTTCATCAGGTAATCGCCATTCATAATTCTACTTTCTGCTTATAATTCAGATAAAAAACAAATTTATCATTTTACAATGACGTAGATAGTAGTATAATGTATAATTGAAAAAATTGAGTGAAAGAAAGAGGTTAAATATGGAAATAGGTTTTGATCATAAAAAATACATACAAGAGCAATCTAAATATATTCTTGAAAGAGTAGATATGTTTGATAAACTATATTTAGAATTTGGTGGTAAGTTAATGTTTGATTTACATGCCAAAAGAGTTCTACCAGGATATGATGAAAATGCAAAAATAAAACTTCTGCAAGAATTAAAAGACAAAGCAGAAATTATTATATGTATCTATGCTGGAGATTTAGAACGTAATAAAATAAGAGGTGATTTTGGAATCCCTTATCATTTAGATGTTTTAAGATTAATAGATGATTTAAGAAATTATGGATTAAGTGTAAACAGTGTAGTCATTACTAGATATAATCATCAATCATGTGCTAATGCTTTTAAAAACAAATTAGAACAACGTGGTATCTGTGTCTATACTCATGAAGCAACAAAAGGATATCCAACGGATGTAGATCTTATTGTAAGTGAAGAAGGATATGGAAAAAATGCATATATTCAAACTACCAAGCCTCTTGTTGTAGTAACAGCTCCTGGACCTGGAAGCGGAAAATTAGGTACATGTTTAAGCCAACTATACCATGAAAATAAACGAGGAGTAAAAGCTGGATATTCAAAATTTGAAACATTTCCAGTTTGGAATGTTCCATTAAAACACCCATTAAACATTGCTTATGAAGCTGCAACTGCTGATTTAAAAGACGTTAACATGATAGATTATTTCCATATGGAAAAATATAATGAGATTGCAGTAAACTATAATAGAGATTTAGAAATGTTTCCTGTTGTAAAACGAATTATTGAAAAAATAACTGGGAAAGAATCTATTTATCAATCACCTACAGATATGGGAGTAAACAAAATAGGATTTGGAATTACAAATGATCAAATCGTTCGCACAGCATCAAAACAAGAAGTAATTAGAAGATATTTTAAAACTGCATGTGATCTAAAAAAAGGAAATATTGACAATGAAACATTTGAAAGAATGACCTTAATCCTTAATGAACTAGATTTAAAAGATACAGATCGCTTATGTGTATTACCTGCTAGAAATTATGCAAATCAATATAAATTAAAAAAACAAATAGAAAGCAGTCCATTAGCAGTCATTGCTTTAGAATTAGATGATGGTACAATCATTACAGGACGAAGTTCTAATTTAATGAGTTGTTCTAGTGCTGTAATATTAAATGCAATTAAACATTTAGCAGGTGTCGAAGATCATATACATCTTTTATCTGCATCTATCATAGAACCAATCATCAAACTAAAAAAAGACACATTGGCAGATAAACAAGGTGCATTAAACTTAGAAGAAATATTAATGGTATTAAGTATTAGTGCTGTAACAAACCCAGTTGTTGCTCTTGCTCTTTCAAAATTACCATTACTTAAAGATTCACAAGCACATGCTACTGTAATTCTAAATAATCTAGAAGAACAAACATTTAGAAAATTAGGAATAGATGTAACTTGTGATCCAATATATCCAAATGAAGATTTATTCTTTCAATAAAATTTATCTTTCTATTCATACCAATTAATCTTTAATAAATAGTAACAAAAAGAGATAATTTCTATTTAACTTAGAAATTATCTCTTTTCAATTATATTATCCTAATTTACTTTAATATTACTATCTTTTTATATTGCAAAATAGATAATAAAAATTGCTAATAAACACCAAATAATACCATGAACTTCTTTTATTTTACCTGCTGCCACTAATGAAATAGCATATACAAAGAAACCTAATGCAATACCGTTAGCTATTGAATATGTTAAAACCATTGTGATAATCGTAATAAAAGCAGCTGGTGCAAATGTAAAATCATCCCATTTAATGTCTTTTAATTGTTGAGCCATTAATACACCCACTACTACTAATGCTGGAGTTGTCACCGCACTAGTTACTGTTGATAAAATAATAGGAGAAAAAATAATTGAAATTAAAAATAGAACTCCTGTTGTACATGCTGTTAATCCAGTTCTACCACCTACTTCTACTCCAGAAGATGATTCTACAAATGAAGTAACAGTAGACGTTCCAAGCATTGCTCCCGCAACTGTTCCAACTGCATCAGCTACCAAAGCCCTTTCCACATTTTCTATTTCGCCAGATTCATTTACTAAATTCACGCGATTTGCTACTGCTACTAATGTACCTGCAGTATCAAAAAAATCTACAAATAAAAAGGAAAATAATACTAATAAAGCCTGCATAGGATTTGCAAACAATTCTTGAAAACCACTAGCAAATGCACCAACTGTATTCATGTGAAAATCTAATTCTATTAATTTATGCGGCAATGTAGGCATTCCATTAATATCAAATAATAAATGACATATAACACCTACTATTGCAGTTAAAACCATTCCAATAAATACAGCTGCAGGAACCTTTTTTATAACTAATGCAATAGTTACTAAAATTCCAAATATAGCTAATAATACAAGAGGATCCTTAAAATTACCAAGTGCAACCCCTGTATCTACATTAGAAACAATTACGCCTGCATTTTTCAAACCTACAAATGCGATGAAAAATCCAATTCCTGCTCCAATAGCAAGTTTCATTTGTGAAGGAATAGCGTTAATAACCTTTTTTCGTATTCCCGTAACTGAAATCAATAAAAATACAATACCTGAAACAAAAACTGCTGCTAATGCTGCATGAAAGCTATATCCCATTTCAATACAAACCGTATAAGTAAATAGTGCATTTACTCCCATACCTGGAGCAAGTGCTACTGGATAATTTGCAATAATTCCCATTAAAAAACATCCAATTGCTGCAGATAAAGATGTTGCTAAAAACACAGAATGCTTATCCATACCTGATTCAGATAAAATACTAGGATTTACTCCAAGTATATACGCCATTGCAAGAAATGTTGTAATCCCTGCAATCACCTCTGTTTTAATGTTCGTACCATGTTTCTTCAACTTAAAAATGTTCTCAATCATTTTTCTCCTCCATCTCATGATATATTTAAAAACATGTTCATTATAAATTAATTGAAATGAAAGCACAACATAAAACAAGAAATATACATTTTGTTATCGTTTTCAATGATAAATTCATCATTTTCATATAAAAAAATGATTTGTATGTTACAATAAAGTAAGGTGATGTTATGAAAAAAATTCAAACAATTAAAATGGCTAGTGGTTTTGTCATTGCAACACTTCTAGCATCCAATTTCCATCTTCATTATGCAACAAGTGCAGGAATCGTTGCATTATTAAGTATTCAAAACACAAAAAAAGAAACGATACATCTTGCCAATTTAAGATTATTATCATTTTTCTTATCGCTATTGATTATCATAATCGTATTTTCAATAATTGGAATCAATGTAATCTCTTTTGGAATATTTTTACTACTATTTGTACATTTTTCCTATAAGTTAAATATACAAGATGGTATTGCAATGAATTCAGTAATCTCTACACATTATTTAATAGATAAATCTATTTCATATGCTAATATCAAAAATGAATTATGTATTTTTTTAATAGGGTATATTATAGGAATCATTTTAAATTTATACATGCCTACATTAAACAAGAATATTCAAGTTAGGTATAAGCACATAGAAACTAATATGAAAAATATATTATATTTAATGTCTGGTTGTATTTTAAAAAATGAAAAAACTGGGATACTCTATCAACAAATTGATGAACTTGAACAATATCTATTAGTTACTAAAACACTTGTCATACAGGAAATAAATAACCATCTTTTAGAAGATACAGACTACCAACTTTCTTATATAGAAATGAGAAAAAACCAATTATATATATTAAAATGTATATATGACCAAATGATGCTAATGGATTTTATTCCCCATCAAAGTAATGAAATTTCTATCCTATTATTAGAAATTTCTAATCATTTTAACCAAGATAATTTAGCTAAAAAGCAACTAGATAAACTTTTAGCATTAAAAAATAAATACAAAAATGATGAATTACCTAAGTCAAGATTAGAATTTGAAAATCGATCTCACCTTTTACAAATTTTATATTTAATTCATCAATTCTTACTCATTAAATTTGAATTTGAACTACATGATTATTAGATGCAATAAATTGAGGTATCTTATTTTAACTTTTATACTAGTAGCAGACTAAACAGCATTTAGATATGCATAAAAAAACGTAAATACCTTTCATAAATTTAAGTAAAGCGGCTGTGATGATTAATCCTAGCCACTTTTTATGTACAAAGAAACCTTACAACAATTGTAAGTATAATTTAAGGATCTTGTATGCTACTATTGATGTACAACATAAAGGAGGAATTCTAATGGAACCTATTTTAAATATTAAAAATCTAACTAAAGTTTATGGCAATAGTCAAAGTCAAACAATAGCATTAAACAAAATTACATTTCAGGTCATGAAAGGTGAATTTTTAGGAATTATGGGCAGTAGTGGATCAGGTAAATCTACTCTACTAAACTGTATTGCAACAATCATTCAACCAAATAGTGGAAGCATTTCTATTGATGGAAAAGATATCGTAAAGCTAAATAGCAAAGAGCTAGCCTCATACAGAGGAAAAACAGTAGGCTATTTATTCCAAAATTTTGAACTTATAGACAATCTAACCGCCCGTGAAAACATCTTACTCCCTACTACATTACATGGTATATCTTTTAAAGAAAGTAAGCAACGTCTAGACCACCTTGCTAATTATTTAGAAATAACTGATGTTCTAGATAAATTTCCTACTCAAATGTCAGGTGGCCAATGCCAGCGTGTTGCTATAGCTAGAGCACTAATTCTACATTCTAAACTTATTCTAGCAGATGAACCAACTGGTGCCCTAGACTCTAAAAATGCAAAAAATCTAATGAAAAAACTCTCTATTATCAACAAACAGGAACAAGCTACTATTTTAATGGTTACCCATGACTGTCATGCAGCTAGCTTTTGTAGTCGTATCCTATTTATCCAAGATGGGGTGATCTTCCATGAACTAAGACGAGATGAAGAATCACAGCAAGATTTCTACCAACGTATTTTGCAAGTGATGGCTCAGCTAGCAGGAGGAAATCATAATGTTCTTTAATTTAATACTACGCAACAGTAAATCTAGCCGTAAAGAAAATGGATTATTTTTTAGTTCTCTTATCATTTCAATTATAGCATTTTATTTAATTTTATCTCTTTCCAAACAAGACGTTATGATTTTCTTACAAAAAATGGAAAGTGTTGCTGTAAATAAACTTCTGCTTTTGATTCCAGTGTTTTATATCCTAACTCTAGGAATTCTATTCTTTCTAATTTACTTTGCCTGTAAATATCAACTACAACGTCGTAAACATGAATTTGGTGTCTACCTAATACTAGGAATGAAAAAAACAAAACTATTTTCTATGCTATTAATAGAAGATATAATAAGTAGTTTTTTAGCGTTATTAATTGGACTTCCTATTGCCTTGCTACTATCTGAAATTATTAGTCTTGTAACAGCAAAGACTGTTGGTATGGGTATTATTGGTCATCAATTTTCTCTATCTAAATCAGCACTTATTTTTACAATTACTGGATTTTTAATAATCAAACTTGTAGTATTTTCTATTCTTAGTATGAAAATATGTTTTCAAGAGATTAAAAGTCTATTAGAAGATGAGTCCAATGTCACCAAAAAACAAAAACCTCAATTTGTCTACATTCTTTCACTTATAGGTGGTATTTCCTTATTAGTAATAACATATATAATAGCAATTTATGGAACTGCATGGAAGAAGCCATGGGTAATGTTTGTAACAGAATTTTTAGGTTGCTTTGGAACATTTCTACTGTTCTATGGAATGAGGATACTGGTTCAGGTTTTCTCTAAAATCAAAGGTAATAGACTTGGTATGTTTAATTTTAGACAATTAGAAGAAAACGTTATCCATCAATCTACAACTATGGCAGTATGTTCTCTTTTAATTTTAGCAGCACTTAGCTGTTTTGGTGCTGGTGTTGGCATCGTTATGACAAATACCAAAAAAAATGATCATATTTTAGACTATACCTTTAGTAGTAATCATAATATTCCATCTAATGAAATGCTTCCAACCATCCAAACGATATTAAAAGAACAGAATTTAGATGAGCAGTTTTCTACCTTATTCCCTATTCGTATTGGACAAATTCGCACTACAAACACAAACGATGATACCTTTTTAATGGATTCTGTTTTGAATGCATTTGCAACTCTTCCAAAATCTCATACTCGAGATATACTTCTTCATAATTTAAGCTATACTAATAATCCGTATTTACTTAGCCAGTCTGATTATAATACATTATTGGAACTTGCAGGAAAACCAACACTAAATCTTGCGCAAAATGAGGCAGGAGTCTATATTTCAGCTAATTTTATCAATACAGATCAAATAGAAATCTTCAATCAAATTTTGTCTACTCATCCAGAAGCAAAATTGGACGAAACACAAATTTTTCTAACTGGTGATGTACAAACTACAAACCTTGTAACAGATAACTCCATTACCTTATCCTTTGCCCTAATCCTTCCTGATAAGCAATTTTATAATTACACACATGATCAATATAATGTCTATATTAATGGGATTTTATCACGGGACAAAATTAATCAAATTGGGCTAATGCAAACGATCTCCAATATCAATGATTGCCTTGAAAACACCAACTTACAAAGCATTGGAATCAATTATGAAAGCTACCTACAAAATATGGGACGAAGCTTATTTTATGTAGTAGCAGCTAGCTATATCACCATTTATCTAGCGATTATTTTTATGGTTGTATCCAATACAATCCTAGGGGTACAATTTCTAATGAATCAACGTAAATCTAAACGTAGATATCGCATTTTAATTCGACTAGGTGCAAATTATCCAGTTCTTTGCAAATCTATAAGGAGTCAAGTGCAATGGTTTATGGGCCTTCCAATTGCTGTAGCATCTATTAGTAGTATATTTGGAGTTAAAGCCATTGTATGTGGAGCAATGTCTAGTCAAATTGGTCAGTCACAAAGTACCATACTACTAGTTTCTGTTGCTATGATATTTTTACTTCTTGTGATAGAATATATCTACATCTCTGTTGTAATACATTCTAGCAATCGATATTTATTAACACTGATGCAACCTCAAAGAGAAGAATAAAGAAAGGAAAGAATACGATGAAAAAAATTGCAGTTGTAGAAGATGAACTTTACATGCAAGAAGAACTATACGTGATGCTTCATAAAGCAGGATATTACCCAATTATACTAGACAACTTCCAAAATGCAACAAAAACACTTATAGCCCATTGTCCTGATTTAGTAGTTCTAGATTTAAATCTACCAGGAATTAGTGGATTTCAAATTTGTCGTGACCTAAAGCAAAAAACAACCATCCCAGTACTAGTACTAACTTCCAAAGATCAAATGCAGGATGAACTTCATGCATTAGAGTTAGGAGCAGATGAATTTCTAACAAAGCCATGTCACAGTGAACGACTTTTAGCTCGAATATCCAACATTCTAAAACGATTTGAAGGTAGAAATAATCTATTAGAGGGAGCTGATTTTCTACTAGATCGCAATACCTATACGATTTTTATCCACAATACATCAACTATTCTACCTAAAAATCAGGGCAAGATACTAGAGGCATTACTTTGTGCAAGAGATCAAATTGTTACTGCCAATGAGCTGTCCATGACACTTTGGGGTACAAATGAATTTATTGATGAAAACACCTTACAAGTAAACATGACGCGACTAAAAAAAACAATGACAGATTTAGGTACTATACAAAAGATAGAAACCATCCGTGGCCAAGGTTATCGGTTAAAAAGGGATAGACAATGATAAAGAATCTTCGCCTTACCTTTATAAGAAATCTTCCATGGTTACTTCTTCTTCTTTTAGTGGATGCATTTGCTGCGATGCTTCTATGGCTTTCTGATATTCAGACATTCAAAACACTCTTAAGAATCATCCTACTATTTAGTATTCTTCTGTTTATAACAATACTGCTTTTTACATCATTTCAAGAACAAAAAAAGAAAAAATACTTTCTTTCTTTCCTTTTTCAGCCAGATAAGATTCAAGAACAACAACTTCTAAACTCTGTTAGTATTCAAGAACGACTTCAATTAAAGCAACTAACTACTATTTTACAAGATCATCAATCCAGACTTTCTCAAATGAGTAACGATCTTCATGACTATGAAGAGTATGTAGAAGAATGGGCTCACGAAATAAAAACTCCCTTAAGTCTACTAACAATGCTTCTAGATAACCATCAAGAAGAACTATCTTTAGAGCTCTACAAAAAACTTAATTATGTCCGTAGTCAACTACAAGAAGATGTAACCCAAATGCTTTACTATGCACGTCTAAAAAGTAGTACTAAAGATTATTACTTTCAACATTTATGCCTGCGTAATCTAATAGAAGATGTTTTAGAAGATTACCAACCACTTTTAGAAGAAAAGAAATTTAAAATTCAAAATTTCCTTTCTAATGAATATGTTTTTGTTGATTCACGAGGACTTAATTTTATTTTAGGACAAATCATCAGTAATTCTATTAAATATGCAAATACAAATGCCTTGCTTTGTATCTATGTCCAATGCCTACAAACCAAAACTATTCTACACATTCAAGACAATGGTACTGGGGTTAAATCATGTGATCTCCCCTATATTTTCCAAAAGGGATTTACTGGAGATAGCACTGATAGTCAAAAAAAAGCTACTGGTATGGGACTATACCTTGCTAAAAAAATGGCAGATGATCTAAAAATAGAAATATATGCCAACTCAAAATATGGTGAAGGATTTGAAATTATCCTTATATTTCCAGTAGTATAATATCCTGAACATCATATATTATTTGCTAATATGTTTTTTAATCATATACGACTTTTTACCTAAGTTGCCTCTTTTTATAAAGACCTCTTCTAGGAAAATTGTAATTTATTTTACTAGTAAATCCATATTTTATATAAATATCAACGTAAACATGTACATTTTTAAATGATCATTTTTGTACATATTTATGTTAGCAAATATATTCCCTAAATACCTTTATAACACCCAAGATTACTGGATAAATATAAATTTATTCTAAAATACATTAAACATACAAAAAATCTATGACTAGTTTTATATCTAAATTAGCCATAGATTTTATTTTATTGATGGATATATCTATTTAAAAATTCTTTAGTTCTTTGATGACTAGGAAAATTAAATATTTTATCTGGAGTATCATCTTCTACAATATACCCTTTATCCATAAAAATGACACGAGTAGATACATCTTTTGCAAATTGCATCTCATGTGTAACTACAATCATAGTTAATCCTTCATTTGCAAGATCTTGCATTACTGCTAATACATCTGATACCATTTCTGGATCAAGTGCACTTGTTGGTTCATCAAATAATAATACCTCTGGATCCATACATAATGCTCTAGCAATCGCAACACGTTGTTTTTGTCCACCAGATAATTGTGTACTACTTGCATTTGCAAATTTTTTCATTCCTACTTTTTCTAAATAATATAGTGCTTTTTGAGTCGCTTCTTCTTTACTTCTATGTAAAACTTTTATTTGACCTATTATACAATTTTGTAAAACAGTTTTGTTATTGAATAGATTAAAATTTTGAAAAACCATCCCTACATGTGAACGATGTTCATTAATATTTAGTTCCCCTTTTAAAATATCTTTATCATGATAATATATTTCCCCACTATTTGGTAATTCCAACATATTTAAACATCTTAAAAAGGTGGATTTGCCGCTACCACTAGATCCAATAATAGTAACAACTTCTCCCTTTTTTACACTAAAATCAATATCATGTAATACTTCTAATTTTCCATATGATTTTTTTAAATGTTTAATTCTTAATATTTCATTCATTTTTATATCCACTCTCATTCATTTATAGTATATATCGTTTTAGTTTGATTTAATTTTTTTTCAATATAATCCAATAATCTTGTAGTTGGAAATGTTAAACATAGATAAATTAATGCAACTACAAAATATGTTGGAACAAATGCATAAATGCTTCCTGCTACACTTTTTGCTTGATAAAATAATTCAGTAACAGCAATGACGTTTAATACACTACTATCCTTAATATTGGTAATGAATTCATTTCCAATAGATGGAAAAGAGTTTTTCACTGCTTGAGGTAATATAATATAAAACATTGCTTGAATACTACTCATCCCTATACTTCTTGCTGCTTCCATTTGCCCCTTATCTACTGATTGTATTCCTGAACGAACAATCTCAGCCATATAAGCACCTGTATTAATTGTAATAACAAAAATACCTGCAGTAAAAGGATCCCAGTGTACAACATTTTTTAATCCATAATAAATAAATGCCCCTTGGACCATCATTGGTGTTCCTCTAAATACTTCAATATATAGAGTTGTTAAAAACCAAGATATTCTTTTAATTATTTTTGTAATTAGTGGATCTTTTTTTTCTACTTTAATAGCTCTAATTGCTCCAATAAATAAACCTATTATTAAACCTAAAATAGTACCACTAAAAGCTAGAATAAGCGTTGAAATAACTCCATTTAAAAATAAGGGACCATATACACTTAATATTTGATGACTAGCAATAAATAAATTATTACTTAACGATTCTGTAGAAGTAGGTATTCTTTGAATTGCCTCTTCCATCAACAATTGCTTTTTTTCATTAGATAAATTACTCAATATTTCATTAATCTCTTGTTGCAATTCCTTATTATTTTTATTAACTGCTATAGAAACAGATGTATCATTTAAATCAACATTAAACCCATTTTCATGTTCAAATCTTACATACGTTAAATTATCATTAGATAAAACCATTCCTGCAGCCACAGGTAGTTCTGCAACTATGCCATCAACAAGTCCATTATTCAATTGCATTATCATAGCAGGATAGTCATCTAAAGGAGTCATATGTATAACATTTGGTATTTGATCAATTACATCATCATATAACGTGTTTAATTGTCCAAGTATTTTCTTGTTTGAAAAATTAGATAATGTTGCATTATCTAAATATTGACTATCTTGTCTTACAATCATTACTAATTCTGAATTGTAATAAGGATCAGTAAAATTAACTCTTAATCTTCTATCAGGCGTATCTGTCATTCCAGCAATAATAGCATCAATTTCATTAGCTTGTAATGCAGGTTCTAATCCATCCCAACTCATTTTCTTAATTACTAATTTCTTATTTAATGAATCTGCAATAATTTTAGCTATTTGAACATCATAGCCATCTACATATCCTCCACCCTCTAAAGCTACACTACTTGGGCTGCTTTCTACTTGAGTCCAATTAAATGGTGCATAATTTGCTTCCATTCCAACTACAAATTCATCTTTTTGTTCACTTGCATTAACATATGTAAATACACTACCTATTGTAATAAGTGATAGTACTACTATAAATAACTTCTTCAACTTTTACCCTCCTTATAAATATACAAAAAGTCATGCTACTAACATGACTTAAAATCAAATATGTTACTAGCGCCACTTCATTTCTGAAGGAGTGTTATGAGTATTTCCCATAACCCCTAGAATCACAATTGCCATTGTTCTCCTATCGGCAAAGATTACCTTTCATGTAATTCATTGCATGCCTGCTCCATACACTACTCTGATGCTTTGCTACCTCTATATTTTGTATACTAATACAATAAATGATTTATCCATACCTGTCAATGGTTATTTAGGCAAAATTATGCTCCGTGATAATAGCTATCAACACATATGTTACACTTTTCAAAAATATTTAACTACCACTTGATCTGGACTTTTAAAATTTAAACTTGTTTTTGCTGTCTTATGATACCTTCTTTGGTATTTTTTTACTTCTTATATAAGTTACGTTTTGCTTGTAAATGCTTTTCTACCATATATGATTATCTCGTCCTCTCTATCACATCTTTCCATTTTTTCATTTGCTTTTTTATCTTATCCTTTCTGTATTCATTTCTAATAATTCTACTATTAGTTCAATTATTACAATATTTTTTATTAATTCCTCCTATACCAGGAAGAATTATATCAAAAAAAGATCACCTAAATCATCGCACTATGTAACCACTTATTTGCAACAAATTGGGTAATCTTATTTCAACTTTTATAATATTTTCTATATAAAACCAGAGGACGCCAAGTATGTCAAGTAAACATATCTGCAAACTTTTAACGATAGAACAAAGATATCGTTAAATTATTTATTATTTCTATAATAAATCAATATCTTGCAGCAACTTGCTTTATTATTTGCTCATCAGTTTTTTCATCAGTTGGTTCATCAGAAAAGAAAAAGCTAAGATTTTTATCATCTTTATATTTTTCATACAAACTTCTTCTTAGAGTAAAAGCCTTATTACTATTTTCCTTCGATCTGGTATTTTTTATTCCATCAGTCTCCCCATTCCTTCTTACATCATAGCAATATATTGCGTTAGGATTGTTCCCCTCGCATCTTGAACCTTGAAGCTGTCGAATTAAGTCACGCTTTTTCTCGTGCTTTTTATCTGGTATAAACGTTGAAAAAATTTCAGAGAAATCTACAAATAAATTTCTATTTCTATTACCTATATTTATTTTAAAAAATTTCACAAATTCATTTACAGAATTGAACCGAACCTCGTAAAAATCCGCATAAGCATGTATAGACTCATTAATATCATTATGCCTAATGAATTCTAATTTTACTTTAGCATATTTAGATGGCTTTCTTTCTGTTTTACTATATAACTTTAATATTACAACATAATCTTCTTTTTTATAATTGAATAAAAAACTATCAATAATCCACTCTTTCTCCTCCATACTACTTAATAACTTTGGTAAATTTTTAAATCTAATTTCAGCCATATAATCACCTCATACTATTATATATACATTCCACTCTTTACTCTATTATCTGCAGGCTTCTATGCATCTTCTAGTATAGCTCAATACAAGATGTATCCAACCCTACCGACACCTTTTAACGATAGGTAAGAGTTAGCATCAAAAAGTATTATCTCAACAAACTTGGAGTTGTTTATTTATAATACTCCTTTAGTTTATATCTGTATTTATTTAGAATTTATTTTGAACCTGAATTGTAAAACAAAAGTGGAATTAAGATTGAACTATAAAATACAAGAGTTAGAATAAAATCATCCAAATTATGACATTATATAACTTTGTATCTATACGGTTTATAACTAATGCATTTTTTGTTCAATACTGACAATTTATTTTAAATTTATAATTAGCTTTGACTTGTTCTTCATCATAGATATTTTTAACACATAAATATCTCATATCTGTTGAAACATGGTCTGCATATAAGTTTTAATATCGTTAGGATTAATCATATTATATTTTTCTTTAACTCTATTAAAATATTTTCCAATATCTTTCTTATCTATTATTTTATCGGAAGATTCATTTGCTAGAAGATCTCCTCTAGCAGATAACCACGGTGTTTCTAAGTGCGTAAATTTTTCTAAAACCTTTCCACTATAACAACAAATATGTTTGACTACACTCTCCAAAATTGCTTTTTCGGTTGAAGAGAAATGTGTATCGTCAATTTCCCTATTACATTTTATAGGATCAAATTTGTAATCTCTATATCTAAAATAAATATCTTTATAAACAGGACCATGTACCCAAGCCTCACAATCCTCTGAGAATAAAAACGATTTATAAAAGGCATAATAAAATCCCTGAATGTAATATAGAGCCTTTTGAAGTGCTAATGGAGTAATATCTTCACACTGATTTAACAAGTACTCTATTACTAAATCTATTTTGCATTTTTCATAAACTGCATTACTAAGAAGTTGCTCTACTGCTTTTTTACTTTTATTATATGATGTTTCTGTTTTTAAATTACCTTTATTAGCTTCTAAAATTTGTTCATAATACCTAGGTTCATTGTAAATCTTTTTCAATATATCCGAATACTGTTTGGTTGGAATGTCACCATCACAGTAACGTGAAAATGTTTGTTCTCCCCATCCCAATAAAAGCGATAATGGACGCTTTCCTATAGCATACTTATTTGGTATTTTTAAAATTACATCCAAAGATACAATATCATGCTCTTCCCTATATTTATCGTATAGCGAATTTAAATTATAATCATTTACCTCATTGACATAAATTTCTGAGTTACAGTGAGTACAATGAGCAACTTTACCAAAATATACATAATTCTCTTCTTTAATAGTCCCTTCCATTTGCTTATTTGTGACAGTATATTCTACATCATCCCTACATACTTCACAAAATACTTTTCTATCATTCACAACAATCCCTCCTTTATAATTTTCTTTTACCTAAATAAATAATCTATTGGTTTATTTCGTTTATGAAAAGAAACTACCACGGTTTTCCTTCCATTAGGCATATCAATAAGATTAAACTTTGTATAAATGTCAACCATTTCCTCTACACCATCAACATTAAATAATTGTACTTGAGGAACAAAAACATATAAAATCTCATAGCCATATCCTAATTTTGTATTTTTCAATGTATGACAAAAGTCATCAGTTTTAATTTGTAATAAAATATTTTTTTGTTTGTGGCTATGGATATTGTACTCAGTAATAAAATCTATATTTTCTTTACGATTTTCATTTAAAGCTATTGTATACTTATTGCTTCTAACACAATTTTTTATTTTATCTAAAACTACATTTATCTCTTCTTTTGTGTAGTTTTGATTATAACAATGGTTCATTACATCACCTCTTTATAAAAAGATGATACATTATTACACACTATTTGTCAATAAAAATGCACTAATTGATACATTTATATTAACTGTCAATACACAACCTACATTTTTTTTAAATACTTAGCCTAGCAACAAATCAGGTAATCTAATTTTAACTTTTATACGTAGTAAGTATTAACTATGTTAAAACTTCTGTTCCATTTTTTAGGATATCAATATATTCATTATAACTATATACTCTGTTCCTTCCTTGTTTCTTTACTATGTGCAAAATTTTAAGTTTTTCAAATCTATCTACAGCTAATGAAACTGTATTATATGCTATAGACAAATCTTTTGCAGTTTTTCCAATTTCTATAATAGGATGTGCTTCTAAATAATGAAATACCTTCATCATAGTCTCTAATGTTCTTTTTGTATAATTCTCATCCTCTAATATTTTTATGTTTTTGTTCCTTAATAGAATTAATTCATTTGCAGTTTCTATAGCTGATTTACCACTAATATATATTCCTTCTAGAAAAAATTTTATCCATTGTTCATAATTGCCCGTCTCTCTAATTGCTGACATCCTATCATAGTATTCAATACGATGCTCCTTTAAATAGAATGATAAATAAAGAGACGGTGTTTTAATGATTTTTTTATTAAGCAAATACAAAACAATCAGCAATCTTCCAATACGTCCGTTTCCATCTAAAAACGGATGAATCGATTCAAACTGATAGTGAATAAGAGCAATTCTAATTAAATCATCTAACTCATCTTCTTCATTCATATATTTTTCTAAATCAGATAATGACTCCTTCATAGATAAAACATCCGGCGGTATATATCTTGCTGTTTTTATAGTAGAGCCGACTCCGCCTATCCAATTTTGACTTTGTCTAAATTCTCCTGGATTTTTTTCTCCTCCCCTTACTCCAGCTAACAATACTTTATGAGTTTCTAAAAGTAATCTATTGCATAAAGGTAATGTTTCCAACCTTTTTATTGCATATTTAGTAGCTTTAATATAGTTAACAACATCATCTACATCTACATTAATATTACCATCAATATTAGGATTAAAAATATCTTCTAATGTTGCCTGTGTACCTTCAATTTGTGATGAAAGAAGTGCTTCTTTTTTTACATACATGGAAATAAATAAATCAATATTAGGAATATTTGTCGCCCTATCATCAAGTATTGCTAACACTTTATGAGCTTTTATCAATTTTTCTAACATATCATTATCAACTTCTATTGGTGGATTTGGAGGTAATTTGGAAGGGCAAAATGAAAAATAGGCTGTATCACCTGATAACTGTTTTTTAAAAGTGCCTGCTCTTTCTTTTTTCATTCATCAACTCTCCTTATTTTGAAATACTATTACAAGTATACATTATTTATTTCAATAAAACAATGTTTTTTGAAATAATAACAATACTTTACTAGCCATATTTTAAAACTTATGTCAAAATAAAAAAACCTCTACTATCATACACACTTATAGTATTGGCATTCCCACATCAGATTACTCTATCAACTCCCACAATCATAACAATGGTTCCATCTATCTTTTTTCCCTAAAATGAAAAAAAGTGGATTTATAAACAAACTACAAAAAACAATAAAAATTAGAATAAAATCATCATAGCTATCAACATATATATTACACTTTTGAAAAAAATATTTAACTACCACTTGATCTTGCGTTTAAAGTTTAAACTTGTAATTGCTATCTTATGATACCTTCTTTCAAATTTTACCTGTATAAGATTTTCTTGCCCTCCTAATAATCTCCTTCTACTTTTTCATTTTCCTTGAAGAACATGGTCTTACCCTTTTTATTCATATTTAATAATTCTACTATATGTTCAATTATTACAATATTTATTATTAATTTCTCAAATATAACAAAGAATTATATCAAAAAAGATTACCAAAATCATTGCATTATGTAACCACTTATTAGCAACAAATTAGATAACCTTATTTTAATTTTATAACACTTTTACTTATGCACTTTAGTCAACAATACAATATTTTCTACATGATAAGTAGATGGGAACATATCTACTGGTTGACAATAATCAACTTGATAACCATACTCTTTTAATATTGCAATATCTCTAGCTTGTGTAGAGACATCACAAGAAATATAGATAAGTTTTCTTGGATCAAGTAAATGAATTGCTTCTAACACTTCTTTAGAACATCCTTTTCTTGGAGGATCTACCACTACAATATCAATTGGTATTTTATTTTTAGCTAACATACACATATAATGTGTTGCATCATCTACGATAAATTCAACATTATGAATATCGTTTAATTGTGCATTTACTTTTGCATCTTCTATTGCTTGACTAACAACCTCTACACCTATCACCTTTTTTACATATTTAGCCATGCATAGTGAAATAGTACCTATTCCACAATATGCATCAATCACAACATCTGTTGATTTTAAATCAGCTAACTCTATTGCTTTATTATATAAAACCTCTACTTGTATTGGATTTATTTGATAAAATGATTTAGATGAAATATTAAATTTTAAATTATTTAATGTGTCTTGAATATATCCAGGGCCAAACCAAATATATTCTTTTTGACCTAAAATAACATTATCATGTTGTTCATTTACGTTTTGAACAATTGTTTTTAAATTAGGAAATTCACTACTTAAAACTTCAATAAAAATATTTCTCCACTTAAAATTCTTTCCATTAGTAATTAATACAAGCATCAATTCATTAGTATGATAACCATATTTTGTTAGAATATGACGTACTATTCCCTTATGTGTAGTTTTATCATAAGAAGAAATATTATATTGTATCATCAACTCTTTTACTCGTTGAACTAAACGATTAGAAATTTCATTTTGAATAAAACACTTTTCCATTGGAATGATGTCATTAGAATATTGTTTATAAAACCCTACTTCTAATTGATTACCTACCATCCCTATTGGCATCTGTACTTTATTTCGATAATGCCATGGATCATCTTGAAGTAAAGTTTCCTGTACTTTGCAATTCACCTTTGCAATTCTTTCCATGACATCTTTTACTCGTTTTTGTTTAAACTGTTTTTGGCCTTCAAATGATAAGTGTTGTAAATGACATCCTCCACATTGTTTATAAATTGGACAACGTGGTTTTACTCTTTGCAAAGAAACTTTATCTAAAGAAATAAGTCTAGCAATACCATAATTTTTTAACTGTTTAATCACTTTTAATTGACCAATTTCTCCTACTAGCATTCCTTTAACAAAATAAGGCATTCCATCTACTTTTACAATTCCTTGCCCATCATGACTTAAATCAATACATTCTCCATTAAAATAAGTATTTTTATTCATCATTCCACCTCCTTAAAAAAACGAGCAATGCTCGTTTTATTCTTGTTGTGTTTCTTCTGTTTTTTGACTATCTGCTTCTAATTCACTAGCTAATTCAGGATTTTTAGCATTAGCATCAGTAAATTGAATATCATTCATTTGATATTGTTTGTCCCCAAATATTGGATAACCTTCACCATTTGATAATATTGAAATTTGAATATCATATTGTCTACGATCTCCATCCATTCCAAATATCTTACTATATGGATCTTGTGGATTGTTTTTTTCATATCCTAATGTATCATCTAATGTATGTGTTGCATCAATTGCAATTTGTTTAGCTTGGTCAATTGGAACACCATCAACCATACGAAAAATCATTTTTACTGCAAGACAATTTTTTTCTAATGTTAAAGAAGCTATTTTATCATTTTCTTCAATTGCTGCTTTTGCTTCTTCTAATTTTTTTGGATCAATTTCTAAAACATTTTCACATCTTTGTCCATACTCAGGCCCGTTATCTCTTGTTGAACTAAAAATGTAATATCCAAACATAATACAACAAATTACAAATACAATTGGGATAATATAAATTGGTTTAAATTTAAAATTCTTTTTAGATTTTTTATTTATATGATTACTTGTCTTTTTATTTTTTGAATCATTCATTTAACTTCACCCTCTTTACATAGAGTATAACATTTTTTTACAATGAATTCTATCTCATTTTTATGATTGGTAATCAATTTGTTAGATATTAATTTTTATTGTACTTTTTATTAGTAAACATTTATCGAGGTGTACCATCTTTGTTGAAATTTTCCTTAAGTGCTTTTTCAACAAAAATAATAGGTAATAACATAAATAACAACTGTACTACGATAATAACACAAGAAAGAATTCCTAATTTATCAAAATCACTATGAATAAATGGTAGTTGTACAAGTACTGTTAGAATAATAAGAACCAATCCAGCTTGCCACCATAATTTTCCCATATATGTATTAGCAAATACCCAAGTCTGTTGATTTTTCATTGATCTAGTTGTTCTATAACCAATTATTGAATTTATTTCTTTAGGTGGTTTATTATAAAATCTTTTACCAATTAAAATCATGAGCATTGGAATAAATAAATTATAAATAAATAAAAACCAAAATCCCATAGTTTATCTCCCCTTTATCATCTATAAATATAGTATGCATTTTTTATTTGAAAGTCAATCTATACCATTTATTACGTAAAAACTTATAAATTGCAATAGTAAGTATCAGTATAAACCATAAGGTTTTCTTAGCTATCAACACATATGTTACACTATTAAAAATTATTTAGCTGTTAGTTCAATTGTTACAACATACATTATTAATTTCTCCTATACAATAAAGAATCATATCAAAAAGATTACCTAAATCATTGCATTATGTAACCACTTATCTGCAACAAATTGGATAATCTTATTTTAACTTCTATACAACTAATATATTTTAAATAAAAATCTTCTTACTCATAATAGTTTATATATATTTTTTCTCGATAACATGCTTAAATAATGCAAATGCTAATGTTAAAATAGCAAAATAAGCAAACAATAGTAGTATATTATTTCTATCTCCCATATAATCTAACGCAAAAGCTGGAAGATAAAACATAATTGATTTTATAGCACTCATAACTATTAATAAAATTATAATACTTACGGCAAAAGTTAAGGATGCCATTATACTACCACCAACAATAATATTTAACGAAACAAATAGTAACATAAATATTAATGAGATTAATATACTTACCAAAACTCCCCACAACAATTTTCCAATAATCAACATTGTAATTTCAACCTTACCTAGATACAATATCGAATAGGCAAAAAAAGCTGATAACTGAGATAACAGTATTACCACATTAAATATTATAGTAACAGATAATATTTTATATAAAAATAACTTTTTATAATTAGAAAATGCAGATAGAACAAAATATATATACTTACTTTCAATTTCTTTTATAATAACAATAGAACTATACAAAATAAGTATAATATAATAAAACCCTAATGAATTTATAAATCCCAGTATAGCATTAGAAAAATCTGCTGCAGAAATAAAATCTGCCATAGTAATTGAAAATTGTGGACTTGGTGATATAATTCCAAATACAACAATAAATGGAAAGAGTAATAAAACTAATGATATAATTTTTGTAGACTTTTGTGATAATATTTTTTTAAATTCATATTTAAACAGAATAGGAGTCTGTGAAAAAAACTCTGTAAATTAAACAATACAGAGGTCTTCTATGATAA
>JAHHSU010000070.1 GCA_020025035.1 Thomasclavelia sp.
GGCTCTTTGATAGTTGTTATATTACCATTTTCAACATTAACCAATGTTTCTGTTTTACACTTTGGGCAAAATAAAGGAAATTTTTTTAATACAGTATCATCCAGTATTTTCACACGAGTCTTTCTTCCACATACTGGACATAAAATCCATTTTTCTCTAATCAATTTAAATCACCTCATTTTAAAATATCATGCTTTTAGTTTATAACTCATTAATGGTTTCTGTAATTTCCATATTTGACATTCTCCTAGAAGGAGAATACATTGCAGCTAAAACAGAAACAATGACAAATACAATAATAATTGCTATAGGCATGATAGGGAATTCCCAAGTAGCATATGTAAAGTGATTAGCTATAAGTTTATTAAATAAAAGCTTATTTATACCTATACCTATAAAACATCCAATCATACAACCAGATAAAGCATATGTTATCGCTTCTATGGTAATCATTTTTGTAATCTGTTTTTTTGCCATCCCAATTGCTCGCATCATTCCATATTGCTTTATTCTTGCAGATACACTTATTGATATGCTATTTACAACGTTAAGTAAAGTAACAACAGCAATAACAGTTAAGAATCCATATACGAAAAACATGAATGCCATATAAGTACCTATGGTCTTCTGTTCACGGCGATCTTTAATTATCACTTTATCACCTAAGAGCTTGTTAATTTCTTCAATCTTATTTTTCTCAAAATTTTTATCCACTTGAAGCATAACTAATTGATATCCAGTTTCATGTACAATATTTTTAAATGTTTCACCAGAAGTAATTAATGTTATTTTGCTATCAGCTTCACCATCGCTACTAAATGGATTGTATTTTAATAATCCAGCTACTTCATAGCTACTATCTCCAATTCTAACTTTATCACCTTTTTTTACTTTACCATCTTTGCCCCAAGTCGCTAAAACATAAGAACTGTCGCCAAATACCTTTGATAAATTACTTCCATTTTTTAATATTCCATCTTTTTCAAGAGCTTCCAAATCATATTTATCATACGAAATAATATCAACCTTATTAGAACTATTCGATCCTACTTCTGCATTGATATTAAATGCACTTCTACGACCATAAACATGATTTACTCCATCTATCTTACTCAATTCGTCTAATAGATAAGTATCTATAGAATTATTAGAATCATTACTAGAAATTTCTATATCAGCCGTTGCATGAGATTGTGGCATAAGATAATCAACAAAATTAACAAACACAGAAAAACTTAAAAATAAAATAATACTCAACGCAAATGAGCCTGACATTAAAAATAAATTTTTCTTTCTTGAAACAGCATGGCTCACACCAAGCGATGTTTCTATTTTCAAAGATTTCATCCCTATTATATTTTTACCATTTGAATAGACACTTACGTTTCCAGAAACTGCTGCTACTGGGCTTACTTTTGCTGCTTGCTTTGCTGGAGTTCTAGCTGCAATTAAAACAGTAATTAAACCTACCATAGTACCTGCAATAATACCGAATAAACTTATCCCAAAAACTGGTATAGAGGAAAACTCTTCACCAACAATGTATCGTAAAGCCCCACATAAAATCCATGTCGCCACTATCCCCACAGAAATACCAATAGGAATTGCCACCCTACACCAATTAAGTGATTCCAATCTCACAAATCGAATGATTTGTTTTTTGCTCATTCCGATGCAACGCATCATACCAAAAAACTGAGTTCTTTGTGCAACATTACTATTGATGCTTCCTGAAATCATCAAAATACCAGCAACCAATATTAGTACAAATAGCACAATGATAACTGGCAATATTGTTTGCACCATACTACTAGTCAAAACATCTTGAAATGTTAATCCACTATGTTTTTCAAGAAGTCTTGATTTTTCCATTCGTATTCCCATTTCTGCCATGCTGAAAATTGATGTTACCAAAAATACTGAAATTGTAATACAAATGATTATCAATCTATTGTTTTTCTTGCGGATTTTTGCCGAGATTGGAATAAGACTTAGATAGCTTTTCATTCACGGCACCTCCCTTGATCAGTCAAAATTCCATCTGATACTTTAATCACTCTATCTGCAACTTGGGCTATGCTTTGACTATGGGTAATCATTACAATAGTTTGCTCAAATTTTCTTGAGGATTCTTTTAGAAGTGTAATTACTTCTGAAGTATTTTTAGTATCTAAATTCCCTGTAGGTTCATCGGCTAATATCAATGACGGTCTCGTAATTAGTGCTCTACCAATTGCAACACGTTGTTGTTGACCTCCTGATAACTGATTAGGTAGGTGATTTCTTCGCTCTAACAACCCCAATATCTTCAGCAATTCTTCAAGATATTCTTTATCTGGTTCTTTGTAATCTAATAATACAGGAAAAATAATATTCTGCTCTACATTTAACTCTGGAATTAAATTAAAGCCTTGAAAAACAAATCCTATATTTCTACGTCGAAAAATCGTAAGATTATCCTCTTTCATTGAAAAAATATCTTTTCCATCAATAAAGACTTTCCCTGAAGTTGGTGTGTCAAGAGCACCAATCAAGTTTAAAAGTGTACTTTTCCCAGATCCTGATTCTCCAACAATAGCCACAAATTCACCTCTTTGGACTGAGAAATTAGCATTTTTCAAAGCGTCAACAGCATTCTCTCCAGTTCCATAGGTTTTTGATAAAGATTTTATATCTAATAAATTCATAAAAGCTCCTTTCTAATCCTAGTCATATCTTTTACATTGAATAGAATAACACTTGAATCTTACTCTATCCCTACAATAAAACTACAATTTAGTAGTAATGAAAAAATTAAGAACAAATGTAGTTCCTTTACCCAATTCACTAAAGACTTCAATTGTTCCATCATGTGCTTCAATAATTGATTTCGCTAGTGGTAAACCTAAGCCAATACCATTTGAATCATTTGAAAATCTGCTACGATAAAATCGTTTAAAAATATGATTAATGTCTTCAGGATGAATTCCTTTACCATTGTCCGATACTTTTATTTGTACCATAGTTGCAAATTCTTCCCATTCTACTTTTATATTGTTGCCTTTTTCAGTATGATCTAATGCGTTCTTGATAATATTACTAATTGCTTCTATTATCCAATCTCTATCACACAAAAAATTTAGATTATTTTTTCCAGATAGCTTTAGTGATTTTCCTTCTTGTTGAGCTCGATATTTGAAATGAAGTTCTATATCTTTCAACATATTCTCAATATCTTCATTAGTCTTTTCCATTAATATCATTCCAGCATCTAGTCTTGTTATTTTCAATAAATTTTGTATCAATGTATCAACTCTATCAAGCTCTCGTTCTGATGCTATGCATAAATCTTTTATATTGGGTAACTCATTTGCCTCATCAGAAATCAAACCATTATATATGTTCAAAGCAGCAAGAGGTGTCTTCAGCTGATGAGAAATATCAGAAATAGTATTTCTGAAAAATTCTTTTTCTTGAGCTTCATTAACAGCCCGTGAATTTAATATTGCAGACAACGAATTAACTGCGTGAAATAAATTATAAATTTGTCCACCCTTGTCACAAAAAATTCTAGCTTCCATGTCACCATCAATAAAAGCCTTTATCTTTTTCTCGGCATCTTCTTCTATTTCACATTCCTTCATTAAATATTTATAAATCACTAAAAATATCAAATAACTAAAAAAAAGCGATGTTAAGAATATACCTAACGAAAAGCTTTTGTATTGTAATAATATAATTATTTGTAAAATTATAACTAAAGCTGAACTAATTCCAAAGACAGACTTAGCTAGCAATTTTGCATCTTGATTAGAAAATATTTTCATAATAATTCACCTCTCTATACAGAATTCCATTTATATCCCATTCTACGAACTGTCAATATCATTTGTGGTTCGCTAGGATTATCTTCAATCTTTACTCGAAGCCTTCTTATATATACAGTTAATGCATTATTATCAATGTAATTTTCTTCGACATCCCATAAATTTTCCAATATTTGATTCTTAGTAAGGATAATATTTTGATTTTCCATAAAATAACGAAGCAATTTATATTCTGCTGCTGTAAGATTTAGTAGCTCACCATTCTTATACGCTTCTCCTTTTGTTGTTAATATTTGTATTCCATTAGAATTAATCTCTGTATCATTAATACTAAACTCTTTTGTTCTTCTTAATAAAGCATTCACTCTTGAAAATAAAACTCCTAATTTAAATGGTTTAGTTATATAATCATCTCCTCCTATATCCAAACCCATAATTATACTAGTTTCTTCATCTGATGCTGTTAGAAAAATTATAGGAACTTTAGATATATCTCTTACTTTCTTACAAAACTCAAACCCTGACCCATCTGGAAGTGATACATCTAATACAAGTAAATCATAAGTTCCATTTTTCCAGAGTTTTTCAGATTCATTTATTGTCCTAGCTATATCAAGTTCAAATCCTTTTTTATTAAAAGCAAATTGCAAGCCATAAATTAAGCTCTCATCATCTTCAAGTAATAGTATTTTATACATTCAAATCCTCCGTAGTATTTCCTCATTACAACTATTCAAATTTTATAAGTATTATAAATTATTATTTATTTAATAA
>JAHHSU010000071.1 GCA_020025035.1 Thomasclavelia sp.
GCATTAGTCAATAATCCAGTAAATACAAATGGAATGACAGCAGAAAGTATTCAAAAATATGAAGAAGTATTAAGTCAAGCAAAAGACTTGTTAGCAAATCCAAATGCAACGCAACAAGATATACAAAACATGATTAAACAAATTGAAGAAGTAACAAAAGCATTGGAAAACGGAAAAACAAGTCAAACACCAATTACTGGAGATATGATGACACTTACAGTCGCAGCAACAATGTTAGCATCAGCAATTGCAATGTTAGTATTAAAAAGAAAAGAAGAATTAAAATAAGATTGAATAAATTAAAAACCTATAGATAATCTATAGGTTTTTAATTTAAGAATATGTTTGGTTGTAAAAATTATTTATATCAATTATACACTATATTTTATGCTGATTTTGAATATTATGGTGTTGTATTTCACGTTAAATTTGATATAATGAAATGGAAATATTCATGGAGGATTATATGGTTAATAAATATTTATATATTTTTATTATTTCTGCAATACCAGTAATAGAACAAAGGGGTGCTATTCCTATTGGGATATTAATGGGATTAAATCCAATTATTGTTTTTTTAGTATCTTATGTAGGGAGTTTATTACCAGTTGTATTTGTATTTTATGCGTTTAATTATTTAATGGATTTTTTGCGATATCATCAAATATTTCCAAAATTAGTTGAATTTATAGATAGAAAAATCGGAAAAAATGTAGGGAAATTTGAAAAGTATAAAGAACTAGCATTAATTACATTTATTGGGATTCCATTGCCTACTACAGGTGTTTGGACTGGTGCTGCAATAGCTGCATTTTTGAAATTAGATTTTAAAAAAGCATTATTTTGTGCGATGATAGGAGCATTATTATCTGCAATTATTATTACGTTTATTTGTATACTAGTTCCTGGAATAGCCACTAATATATTTTAGTGCTAATAAAATGTATCTTGAAAGTAGAAATACTTTTACTTTATGTGGATACATTTTTATTGTTTATTAGTTATATATTTGTTAAACTGATTATAGTGTGAAGGAGAGTATGTATGGGAAATAATAAAAAAATTGATGCAATTACTGCTATGGAGGATGACTTTGCCAAATGGTATACAGATGTTTGTAAAAAAGCAGAATTAATGGATTATTCTAGTATAAAGGGATTTATTATTTATCGTCCATATGGTTATGCATTATGGGAAAATATTCAAAAATATTTAGATAAACAGTTTAAAGAAACAGGACATGAAAATGTTTATATGCCTATGTTGATTCCACAATCATTATTACAAAAAGAAGCAGATCATGTAGAAGGATTTGCCCCTGAATGTGCTGTGGTGACAAAGGGTGGATTAAATGATTTAGAAGAATCACTTATTGTAAGACCAACATCAGAAACATTGTTTTGTGAACATTATGCAAAAATTGTGAATTCATATCGAGATTTACCAAAAAAATATAATCAATGGTGCTCGGTTGTTCGTTGGGAAAAAACTACACGTCCTTTTTTAAGAGGATCAGAATTTTTATGGCAAGAGGGACATACTATCCATGCTACGGAAAAAGAAGCAAAAGAAGAGACAATTCAAATGCTTAAAATATATGAAACAATGGCAAAAGATTTGTTAGCTTTACCAATGATTACAGGAAGAAAAACTAATCTTGAGAAATTTGCAGGCGCTAGTGAAACTTATACAATAGAAGCATTGATGCATGATGGAAAAGCATTACAGTCTGGTACAAGTCATTATTTTGGACAAGGGTTTGCTAAGGCATTTAATATTAAGTTTTTAAATAAAGATAATCAACAAGAGTATGTATACCAAACTTCATGGGGAGTATCTACTAGGTTGCTAGGAGGAATCATTATGGTTCATGGTGATAATAATGGATTAGTATTACCGCCTCGAGTTGCACCAATTCAAGTAATGATAATTCCTATTCAAATGCAAAAAGATGGTGTTTTAGACAAGGCAAATAAGATATGTGAAATATTAAAATCTAATGGAATAAAATCAAAAGTAGATGATACAGATAAGTCACCTGGATGGAAATTTAGTGAAGCAGAAATGCGTGGTATTCCTTTAAGAATTGAAATTGGACCTAAAGATATTGAAAATAATCAATGTATTGTTGTAAAACGTAATGATGGAGTTAAAGATACTTTATTGTTAGATGATTCTTTAGTAAAAAACATTTCAAATTTATTAGATGTAATACATGAACAGATGTATCAAAAAGCTTTATTACATCGTCAAAATAATACACATCAAATTAGTAATTATGAAGAATTTAAGAATGTGTTAGAAACAAAAGGTGGTTATTTAAAAGCAATGTGGTGTGGAGATGATCAGTGTGAGGTGAAAATAAAAGAGGAAACAGGGGCAACTTCACGATGTATAATCGATACACCAGCACATGGAGATACATGTGTATGTTGTGGGAAACCAGCTAAAAAGGTAGTTTATTTTGCTAAAGCATATTAAACAATGTTGATTTAGGTAAAAAAGGAGAAAATAATATGCAACATATGACGCGTGAACAAAGGTTACTACAGGTTAAGGATGTTTATAATATTAGGGATCTTGGAGGATATGAAACGCAAGAAGGAAATTTTACTAAAGCAAATAAGTATGTTCGTTCTAGTGTGTTGTCTAAATTGAGTAATGTAGATTATAAATATATTATTGATTATGGAGTAAAGATCATACTTGATTTAAGAACAGATTTTGAAAAGTATCATGCGCCAAATTGTCTAAAAAATGATTCGTATTTTCAATATTACGAAATTGATTTGTTTAAAGATTTAGGAGAAGCTAAATCTGTGGATGATAAATATCATGATATGGGAGCTTTTTATATTGCTTTACTAGAACAAATGAAAGAACAAATTTATCAAGTATTTCATTTGTTTCTAGTACACCCTTATGAATGTATATTATTTCACTGTACATCTGGTAAAGATAGGACTGGATTAATTAGTGCGTTGTTATTAGATCTAGCAGGATGTTATGAATATGATATTGTCAAAGATTATTCAGAATCCTTTGAAAATAATCAAATAATGTATGAAGAATTAATCAAAATTATTCCAAAAGAAGATTTGTTGTCACAGCCTCTTTATATGATGAAATTATTAAATCATTTATATGAAAACTATGGAAGTGCACAAAATTATTTGCTAGAAATTGGGTTTACAAGCGAAGAAGTTGAAGAACTTAAAATTAATTTCATTTTTTAAAAGGTTTTTTTCCTGTTTTGTTGAATAACAAAATAGGAGGAATTATTATGAATAGTGATAGATGTTTAACATCTAGAGAAAAAGATGTGTTACTTAAATCAATTATAAAAGAGTATCATAAGGCTAAAATTCATTTGAATATGTTGGAAAATAAAGTGTTTTATTCTAGTGTACAGTATTCAATTATTCAAGAACATGGTATTGGTTATAATGGGTTAGAAAATACAATTATAAATAATATGGAAAAAAAAGAAACGTTAAAAACAATCATTAGTCTTTTTGATAATGTTTATAATTCATTAACTGAAGAAGAAAAACATGTGATAAAAAACGAATTTATAGCACCATCTTATCGTGAATGGTGGAGGGGATATTATTCTAGAGCTACATTTTATCGTATCAAAAAACGTGCTGTAGATAATATGTTATTTTACTTATTGAAATAATTGACTTGTGTCATAACTATAAAATATAAAAAGGAGATAGAATAATGAATTATTTAGAACAAATTAATAAAGCGTTAGAACCAAAGTTACATGGACAAAAGGTTACAGAGGATTCTGTATTTACGGAACTAGGTATTGATTCAATTGATTTAGTAGATTTAGTTTTTCAAATGGAAGAAGAGTTAGGAATTACATTTGAAGATGAAGAGCTAATGAAAATTAAATCTGTTAAAGATTTGATTACCATTGTAGAATCAAAAAAACAATAATAAAGTTAGTAAAAATATGGACTGTTAATGAATGATTAACAGTCTTTTTTATTAAAGAAAAATGATGTAGTAGTTTTTAAATGGATTACAAATATTATTCATTCTATACATTTTTAATAATGATGTTATTAAATGTCTAATTTTTATGTATTTGGTAATTCTATAGTATAGGTGATTACATTGTTAGATAGAAAAGAAATACTTGAGAAAATAACTTTACAAACAGATGATTTATTATGTGACACAGAAACATTAGAATTACTTTTAAAAAGAAAATATACTAAATTTAATTATGCTCATAAAGATACTATTGGGCAAAAAGCAGCTGATAAAGTTGCTAAAATTGCAGGTAGTTGGGCTTTTATAATTATATTTGCAATCATTTTAGTGATGTGGATTTATATTAATGATACTTTTTTAGGTGTTCCATTTGATCCATATCCATTTGTATTATTAAATTTAGTTTTATCATGTATATCTGCTTTTCAAGCACCATTAATTATGATGTCACAAAATAGACAAGATGAATTAGATCGTCATCGAGCAATAGAAGATTATATTGTAAATTTAAAATCAGAATTACTGATTGAAGATATTTATGAAAAGA
>JAHHSU010000072.1 GCA_020025035.1 Thomasclavelia sp.
AATTATCAATGATTTCAAAGAACTTTTTGAGATTTTAAGTGGACACTAATGAAGCAAATAGAACTATAATCATGATTAATGTTCTATATTATGCGACCAATACAGATTCTTTCTCCTATTTCATTTTTATGTCTGATTTTGGATAAGGAGTAATTTGTATATGGGAAAAGACGCCTTAAGGCGTCTTTTTTATTGAAATTCAAACATGATTTAAATAGTAGTCTTTCTAATTAGCTTCAAACAAATCCTGCATACCCTCCTGTTTAACTCGGAAATATATTTTACCCTTTTCTTTAAATTCTTCTATTTTCGACATTCCTCTTAAATGTTTTTTAATTTTAGGATCAGACCAATCTAATTTTAACTTTTCACCAATTACTTTACTTGGCATTGGAGTTCTTGTAAGTAATTCAAGAATAGCATCATCTATTTTTTTATACTCTACTTCCTCTTCAGACAGCAATTCATTAGCATTCAAGGTTCTAATATGCCCAAACATATCAACTGCTTGAGCTCCTTTTTGAATAAGTTTCAAATTAGCATTTTTTTCAACGGGATTTGGATATCTAACATAAATCGTTCGTCCTTTGCGAAGTCCGTCAATGACTCCGGACCATGTACCACCTTTTTCATCACTTTGAGCTACAAATATCTCATTAGCCATCCCATATATTATAGGATTTCTAGCCATGGCTAATTCTACACTCCATGGGGAATTTGGATAAAATGTACTTATAACTAGAACATTACCTTGTGAGATAGGTTTGTAATATTGTTTATATCCTGACGTAAAAGTTGTTATACCTTGAGGTAATACTATAATACTTTTGCCTCCTGCATTTAAAGCAGAATCCAAGGCCTGCCTATCAACACCTTTAGCAAATCCACTCACTACAACTTTTTGTTCCAAAACACCTTTCTTTGCTATATTGTTTGTAAATTCTAAAGACACCATATCTGCCTTCCTTGAACCTACAATAGCAATTGCTTCCGTTCTTAATAATTCTTTATTCCCCTTAGTATAAATTACCGTAGGAGCACCTTGTTTTAAATTATCTTTAAGAGACTGAGGATATTCATTGGAGATTAAAGGTATAATATCGTAACCTTGATCTAATAAATCCTCTATTAAAAATGAATTATTAGCCAACTGCTTCTTAGCCTCTAGGAAAAGTTGCATTTCATCTTCGGTTAATCCTATTTCCTTCCACAAAGAAGAATTCTCAAACAATTCTATAATTGAAATTCTATTGGGTTTGTGAAGAAAACAATTAACAAATATTTCATTCTTCCTTTTAGTCCAAATTTTTGGAATCATAGATAATGTCACCCAATAAGTTAATTCCTGCTTATTCATAAAGTTCCTCCTACCGTTTTAGCTATAACCAAAGGTAAAATACACCTTGCTCCTTTTTCTGTTAACATTTTTCCTATTTCTTTAATCGTAGCTCCGCTATCATAAATGTCATCAATCAATATAATACTTTTATTCCTAACACAATGATCATCAATGTCGAATGCTCCAGCTACATTATCGTGTTTACTATAATTGTTCTGAAACACTTTTTGCTCTTCAGTTGTTCTAATTTTCCTCAAATCATGAGAAATTGGAGTCTTTATAACTTTTGCAAATTTAACTGCAAAATTCTTTACTAAATCACCTGATTTTGTGGGAGGAACATACAAAACAATGTCAAAGTTATACTTTCCTCTACTTTTAGCAAAAGCCTTAAGGCACAATTTTAAAAGAAAATCCGGATAATCTCCACCGTTTTCATATTTGCACCGATGTAATGTACTTCCTACATTTGAAACTCCATAAAATGAAGCAGCATACCCATCGAGCAAATGTGATTTCTTCTCATTGTGTTTTTCCTGTAGTTCCACCAGAACCTCTTTTTCTTGAGAAGAAAAGTCATGGAAATCTATGGTTCCCTCATAGCTACCCACAAGGATACTATTTTTATACACTTCAATTATATTAGGTCTTGGTATTTTTATACTTAATTTTTCATCAGTACCCTTAATGGTCTTTGATGTAGATTCCGCAACTTCAAGAATCGGGAAATACGTTTCTCTAAACGATTCTATCTTTGCAATCATACTATCAGTCATACAAACTTCTTCTTTAGGAAGCGACGTATTATCGCAATTATGAAAATCAATCTGCTCATAGCTATCTAAGAAATTGCACAAGAACTTCATTCTCGGCTCCTTAGTGTATACATATTCTACCATAGAATTCAAATCAGCCATTTTTGCTAACCGTAATTGTTCAAAATGTTCAGTATTTAAGCTTGGTGCTTGATATTGATATTCATACCTTTTAGTTTTGCCATACATAGTTGATTTAATTATATTCTGCTCTTTTAAATCTGCAAGTATGACACGTACTTGAGTTTGTTTTAGATTTGCTTGTTTAATTATTTCACGCTCAGACAATGGATCATTTCTGAGTAGATCTATAACACGCTGATATTTTCTCATAGCAGGTCTGGCACCTTCTATAAAGGACTTAGGCAAATGATAATCAACAGCTGTATTATCTTTAGGATCTATTGCTTCATTATAAAATAATATAATAGTGGCAGGTTTTCCATCACGTCCTGCGCGACCTATTTCTTGATAATAATGAATAGGAGATGCTGGGATTTGAGTATGTATTATAAATCTAATATCTGATTTATCAATTCCCATTCCCAACGCATTGGTAGATATAATACACTTCCATTTATTATTAATTAATCCTTGTTCTATATCTTTTCGTGTCTCTGAATCCAATCCCGCATTATACTCCACTGCATCAATTTTATTATAAGCCAACCACTTTGAGTAAACTTCAGTATCAACTCTAGTACCAGCATATATAAGCCCAGTACCTGGTAGTTTATTAATATTATCAGCTAACCAGGCCATTTTCTCGTCCTCAGACATTACTGTTATTACGTGCAGCAAGAAGTTATCTCTTATCAAACTTCCACGAATTGTAGTAAGGTCCCCGTTTATTTGTTCTTCGATATCCTCTTGAACTCTTTTTGTAGCTGTTGCTGTAGTCGCTAAAACAGGTAAACCTGCAGGAAGCAATTGTACAAGATCTATTATTCGTCTAAAAGAAGGCCTAAAATCATGCCCCCATGTAGAAATAGTATGAGCTTCATCTATGACTACCATAGACAAATTCATTTGACGCGCCGCATTTACCCAATCCTCATTTTCTTGCCTTTCAGGAGCAATATATAATATTTTAATGTTACCTTTTAGCGCTTGAGCTATGGTATATTCATTTTCGTCATGAGTTTGCTCTGAATTTATAAAAGCAGCGGATATACCTTTGCTTTTAAGATTCTTCACTTGATCTCTCATCAAAGCAATTAAAGGAGAAAAGACAACTGTTATGCCTGGAAATTGTGTCGCAGGAAATTGATAGCACAATGATTTACCAAATCCCGTTCTTTGTATCATCAACACCCTTTGTCCATTCAAAATTTTATCTATTGCTTTCCATTGCTCATCATAAAAATGATCTATCCCAAAAATCTTTTTTAATTTTAATTCAGCTTCGTGTCTATTCATAGCTTTAATATTTATCTCAGGTAAATTTAACAAATATCGGTATATTATTTACTTATAGAGGGGATATTTATATTAACACCTAATGATTGGAAGTATTCACAAGCAACTTTCTTCACAATTCGGGGGAAGTAAACAACTTCTCGTTTATATGCTTGATTCTGAAATTGAAAGCCCTTAAGACTGCCATAAAATCCTTTTATTTTTTAGTGTGTAACATAACAAAGTTACCTAAGAACTATCCTTAAGCAGTCATTAAGCATGGGTAAAGTAATGAAATAACTTGTCAATAAATATTCTGGCACAGTTTTTGCATTATTTTAATAATTTAAAATTTTATACGTATGGGAAATAAAGAACTTATTTGGCTTTGCGAGTTACCAATGAAACGTGGTATATTAGATGATAATTATGCTTTTTATGATAACGGAACTGTCATCCATGGATATGACAAAAGCGAATATTCCTCTGAAAAACTAAATCTCAAAGAAGAAGTAATACCTTCCAATCTACCAGAGCATGTAAAAGAAAAGATTATTATTAAGTGTCCTGAAGAACTTAAACAGTGGGTATCAGAACTTTTGGGATTATAACACAAT
>JAHHSU010000073.1 GCA_020025035.1 Thomasclavelia sp.
AATCGGTTTCAATACTGGATTGCAGTTATGAATAATAGATGAAGATTATATGAAGTTGCATATAGAGATATTGGAGAAACAAAATATTTGATAGGTATGTTTTTTAATAAAAGCGGTTATAAAATTGATTATATAATGTAAATCATACATGGGTATATAGGATACTATATGCCTTTTTATTTTTTGTTAGGTTGTATATGTGTTTATATCATGATGTTAAAGTGTAATTTAAAAAAGTAAATTTGATTAAATACAAGTATAACAATACAGTAAAGAGTCTTTAGATATTTACTAACATCAATAATGATATAAGGAGGAATACAGCAAATGAATAGAAATGTTGATGAAAAACCAAAGTTTATTTTAAAGAATTATTTACGACAACTCACAAGTGTTCAACGAGCAATTTCTAAAAATTGTATGGATATGGATTTAAAAAATAATTCTGTTCAAGAAAAGATGAATGACATAATAATAAATATGTATCAAGAATTAAGTATACTTATAAATGATATAGAAAACGCACAAGCAAAGCTTAAAAGATAGATATGAAAAGAGATATTAGAATTAATGTTGCATTCATTGAAGGTGTGATTTGTAATATTGATATGTATTATGAATCATTGTCTAATATGCAAATTACATTTTTAAAAATTAAAGAAATTGTAGGTAATAGCCAAAGTCAGTCTTTAGACGAATTACAGAATCACTATAACAATATAGATGAAGATATAATTATGTGTAAAAAGGAATTAGATGAAATAGGGACATTATTTCGTAATTACTTGAATGAAATGCAAAGTTATATTTCTCCTATAATCGAATCATTGATGATGATGGTAGATCGAAATGATATATGGTGGAATTTAAAAAGTATGGAAAGTGCGGTTATGTCATTTCAAGAAGAAATTAGTTATAGTAAAGGTACATTAAAACCAAATGTTATTTTAGATAATGAATGTCAAAAATATAATTATGAATTAATTCAAGAGATTGATGGAATGGTAGTAAAGATAAGTCAATGGCTTAGTAACTGTATTGATGAATTATGGCAAATATATCATGATAAAGTCGTTCCTTTTGAAAATACAGATGATCAATATAAGTCTAAGGCTAAAGAATTGTATTATCATAAAACTAAGTGCAAAGATTTATTTGGTGATATCTTGACAAAAATTGATGATGGGTTTCGTAATTTATTAACAGGTGCGTATGATTCTATTGTGGATTTAATTAAGGGAATATCATTCTTCATTGCTGGTACAGTTATTTACATAGGTTCAGATTTAGTTTTATTGATTAGTATGCCTTTTACATCTCCACCTAAATGGGCATTTGATTATGCTTTAAAAACCAATTATGCTATATTGAATGTATTGGAAGATCCAATGATTATTTTAGAAGGATTGATTCAAGATATATCAGATAAAATTGATACTAAAGGAATTTGTTATACGACAGGCTATGTTGGAGGGCATATTTTAGGATCGAAAGGATTAGATAAATTTGTAAGTTTTTCAAGAGAGTTGATTAACGGAGAAAATTCCTTTATGATGAATATGGTTGATGATGTTAAAAGTACGCTTTCTCGTTCACCACAAGAATTATATCAAATGTCTACATGTAGCAGGAAAGAATTGTTTTATTATATCGAAGGGAATACGTCTTATGATGTAGCACGTACTTTTATGTTACGTAAAACGTGGCCTGAAGAACTTCCAATTCCTAGTTGTTCATCTGCTCTTAGTAAAGATGGACTAATTAATTGGAACAAAGTTCCAATGGGTGGTTATACATTAGATATAAATGGTTCTCCAATCAAAGAACAATTTATTCCAAAAATTGGAGATATTATTGATAGATATGGTAATGCAAAAGGGAAATATGCTTGTCCTGTTATTGATGAGAAATCTTTTTCTTATTCGATGCGTTCATTACCATATGTTGAAGATTTGTCTAATTATCATCAATATAAAGTAATCGGTGATTTTGAAAAATTAATTGGTAATGATTCTATTGTAGCATATAAAGGAACTGTAGCACCTGTTAAAGATTGGGGTGAAGGTGGAGCTATTCAATATGAATTTAATGTTAGCCTTGAAGAACTAGAAAAACTAGGATTGATTAAAGAAATAAAATGGAGTGAATGACAATGAAAAGAAAAGAAGTAATAGATATTATTTATGATGAAAAATTAAGTCGATTTAATTTAGATGAGGATAGATCTAATAGAGAATATGAAGTAGTGATTAGAAAAAAAGAAGATAAATGGGAAGTTTATCTTACTGGTGAAAGAACAACGATAGATGATAGAACTTTACGTATTTTTGATAATGAAGAGGAAGCATATGATTATTTTATTGAACAATTAAGAGCTAAAGATGAATATTGTAAAAGTGCAATGTTTACTAGGTAATTACATAAAATACAAGATGAATTAAAAATTTATTTAAAAGTAAAAAAATGAACAAGTAGTAATTATAGGACTATTTGTTCATTTTTGTTTTATTGATTTATTGTTTTTGGTTGAAGATATTAGCTGTTTGAATAAAGGCATCTGCTTTTTGATATTCTGGCTTTGTTAGTAAACTAACTACAACATAACATATAGTTGAAAGTAAAATACCAAATATAGCTTGTAATGCAGATTGTTGTTTCCAAAAAGAAGGAAGTGATATTCCAAAGTAAATTAGTAAATTGTAGATGGAGTATCCTAATCCTACCATCATAGAACTAAGTGCACCTTTGGAATTTCCTCGACGCCAAATAAATCCTACAATTAAGGGTACAAACACACCGGTTGTAATAATATCAGAAGCAATCCATGATATTTCTAGTATAGACCTAATTTTTAATGAAATTACTAATGCAATAATGGTGATAAATAAAGTTGCTTTTTGAGAAAATTTTAATTTATCTTTATCTGAAGTTAATGATGTATTTAAATCAATAGTTAAAGTCATTGCTCCTGTATTAATTAGTGAATCCATGGTAGACATAATTGCTGCTGAGATTCCAACAAATACAATAGCACCTAGTATTGGATGCATATAGTTAGTTACAATGGCGCTAATTACACCACCTTGAGGTAATTCTCTAAATAGGGTAATACTTGCCATTCCTGTAAATACGACAATTAAATAGAGTGGAATATAGGCAATAAAACTCATAATGGTCATTTTTTTTGCATCTTCATCTGTTTTTGTAGCAGAAATTCTTTGCCATACATTTGCTTGAATCATCCAAGCACAACCAAAAGTAATTACATAGACTAAATATTTAGATGCAGCGGCACCAAAACTAAAGAAATTAGTTCTTCCTAATTCAAAAGCCACCTGCTTGATATGTTGAATTCCTCCTGAATGGTACATAGCAATAACAAACACAATTACAGAAGACAATAAAAGAAGTATAAATTGGATTACATCTGTTAATACCACACCTCTAAATCCGCCAAACATTGAATAGATTAAGACAATACTAGTTCCTAGTATTACAGCAAATTCATAGTTTAATCCTAAATATGTACCAAAAAAATCTCCAATTCCTACCATTTGAGATGCAGCAGTAAAAATCATAAAGAGTAAAATCATAATAGATAAAAATTTAGATACTTGTTTAGAATATCTAGCTTCCATCATTTTTCCTTGTGTTAAATAACCAACGCGTCGAATTGCCTTAGCACATAAAATCATTAAAAAGGTAGAGACAAGTACTGGTACACCATAATACCAAAAGGCACCAATTCCATCTTGAAATGCTAAGTCAGCAGTAGATAATGCAGATCCTGCTCCCCACCAAGAAGCTATAAAGGTAATGGATAGTGCCCAAAAAGGAATCGTTCTACCTCCAAAAAAATAATCTAAGATATTTTCGTTTTTCTTTTCTTTAGTAACAAAAAAAAGTAATACTGCAAAATAGATTAATAGCCCAATAAAGGATACAATTTGTAATGTTGTCATAAAAAACCTCCTTAAAAATGTCTAAGATAATGTTTTATTATAGTATATCGTTTTAGAAAATACAAAGATAATGCAAT
>JAHHSU010000074.1 GCA_020025035.1 Thomasclavelia sp.
TTTACTTCATGTGTTTCTTTAATCTTTTCTAATGCAGCATATGGTGAATACTTCTAATCAATGATTAATCGTTCAATTTCATATGCTAAATCGTGTTGATTTCCTATTTTTAAACTACCTTCTTTTTTACCATGATTGTTTATGTCTTTTTGTCTAGTTTGTATATAATTATATTGCAAATTGATTATAGCACGGCGTATAACTGATGCATTTTTTGTTCAATACTGACACTTTATTTTACAATTTATACGTATTATTCAAATTCAATTTCTTGTTCTGCAACATTATAAATATCAACTCTATCTTCCACAATTATTTTATTAACAAACCATCCTCTAAAATTACATAAATTGCAAAACTCTTGCATCCGATTTACACCATTAACTTCCTTTAATGTCACAACTAATCCAAATTTAAGATTATCACCATCATGATAATTTAATCTTTCCTTTGTTTTAATGCTAATTCCCCACAATCCATTTAATTGTATTTTTTTGGGTCGTCTTTGTTTACCTAATTGTGTCTTTATATTTTCTCCAATATGTTTTACATTATCCCACTTTCTATAAGATTCACGAGCATTTTTTTCATATATGGATATTTTTTCTTCATTAGATTGTTTATTATCGTTTATAGAATTAATTATCCACTTACCATTCTTTGTTTTGTTTACTCTTCCAAAATGAATATCCATTTCTGTATTTGTATAATCTACTCCTTGATTCCTTGAACATTTAGGGAAATAACATAAGGTAGCTTTCGATACAAATGGTTGTCTTTGATTATCTTCAGGAATAGGAATATTATAATTATATGTATGAAATTTTTTTGATTCTCCACTTATCAGAAATTTTATTTCATCATCTGGAGTTTTAATAATATCATTAATATGTACAGGTACTACCCCATATCCAATTAACTTAGAACTATATGTATTTTTACTCCAACCTGCAGCCGAATCAATAATCAATGCTTTAGCTAATTCTCTAGTAAGTCCTAATATTTCTATGAGATATGCCATTTTTCTTGTAATCCAAGGTGCTGCAAAAGAAGTACCTGAAACAAAAGCTTCGCCAAATGATGTACATGTGCGTATCTTTTTCTTTTCATCCCCACCATAATAGCTTACATCAGGTTTATTAAAGAAAGATAAAACTAATCCTTCACGTGTATAATTTGTTGGTTTATTATTGAAATCTACAGAATTTACAACTAGTGAGTTAATCGAATCTGCAGGTGCACCTATTTTCATAATACTTGAATCTTGCGGTTTATTTGTTCCAGCTATTACAAACACAACATTATTTTCATATTGTATTTTATCCAAAATAGCAGCCTCGGGCGAAATAAAATTTGGATTAATTTCCATTGATGAACCTAATGATAAATTCCATACCTTGATATCTCTATTAGTTATTACTATTTCCTTAATAGCTTTTAATACTGCAAAAGAACTAAATCTTCCACTTGTAGCAACACCAAAATGCCTTACTTTAAATCTTCCACAACCATCATCAAGATTTGGATTAATATTTGCCCCATCTACAATTATAGAAGTTACCATTGTTCCATGCCTATAGTCATCATCTGTTAACTTAATTTCTTCATTAAGCATATTTTTAAATTCGACCCATTCCGAAAAATATACATTTTCATCAAACATTGTATCTATTACTCCAATTGTCGGTTCATTTCCAGGTGATGGGATTGAATTTTTGATTTCTTCTCCCTTTAGTATGTCTTCTTTTTCTAACAATGAAATATCACTTACCGCCATAGAAATTAAATAGGGAGCTTTAGTCTTCAATATATCATATTGATCAGGTGTCAATAAAATTGTTGTTTCATCAATACTTCTCACATCTAAAATATTTATATCTAACTGCTCTAATATATCTGAAGTTTTTATTCCAGTATCATAAATTGTAATAATTGCATTTTCTTTAAAATCATTTGTATCTTTCTCTACACCAAATTTTTCTATAAAGAATGAATCTACTACTATATCTATAAATCTAGTTTTTGATATCTCTTTATTTTCATTAAATAAATCCCTATATTTGCCATCATGAATATTACATATATCTTCATAAGTAATTTTGTCTCCAAAAGTTTTACGTATTATTATAATTACCTTTTCAATATTCTCTATTGAACATTTTAATACCTTATCTAAAACACAATGAGTAATAATATGTTTTTTATGTTCTCCACTTGTAAACTTTGCTCCTACAACTGTATTATTATTCTTTTGACTATTTTCTAAAATCCCTTTTATACGATTACTTTTAGCTACAACATCTGTATAATATACACTGATAAGTGGATTAATTAACAATTTCTCGTTCTCGTTTTTCCAAAATTCACGTACATTTAATAAATCTAATTTCAAATCATTCAAATGTTCAACTGTAACATATTTATTCTTTGGCATATTAGAAGGCCCATATCTACTACTTGAATCGCCTTGTTCAAATTTTCCTTTTAGCTGTAAAATACAATTCATTATTCATCACTCCTTTATCTCTCTAGCAACCTGACTTTTAGAAACACCAGTTAAAATTTCAATCTCTCTTACAGTAAAACCTTGACTCTTTAATTTTTTTAGATTATTTATATCATCCTTGTAAATGTTCACATATAGCCTCCTTAAATAATCATATCCATCATTTGGATTACTAAAGGCTAGTGCAATTTTAATCATATTCTTTAAATCACCTGGATAAGGTATCTCCTCCATGAGTGAAATAATTTTCTTAAAAAGACGCATATTTCTTGCAACTTCATCATATTTTACTAGAAAATGATTTAGAATAATTTCTGATATTTCAATTAGATCATCGCGTGAATATCGATTAAAATCTATGACTGAATCAAACCTACGAATAAGAGCTTTATCGAAATGATCGTATAAATTTGTAGTTGCAATTAATAAAATCTTATCATTTAGATTATCTAATCCTCTAAGCACTAATGTAGTAGCTCTACCCATTTCTCTTAAATCTGTTGAATCAGTTCTATCTAGTGCCAACGCGTCTATCTCATCAAACAAAATAACAACTTTTTCAGGAGAAACTAATCCATTAATTTCATCAAATAGTTGTGCAATATTTTTACCAGTTTGACCTAATTTACTGTCTATCAATAACGCAAAATCTACTATAAAAAGTTCCCTTTCAAGAATTCTTGCAATATGTTTTACAGTTTCAGTTTTTCCTGTGCCAGGAGCACCTTGAAATAAAAATTTATTGACTCCCACACTATGTGTTAAAGCATTCACTATTCCAAAAATGTCTGATTTTATTTCCTCAGGAAGAGGTAAATAATTACCTTTTACTTCTATTTTTTTTACAAATGTTAATTCGTTTTCATTTATTTGTGGAATAAATGTATTAGCATTAGATAATAGTGCCATAATATATTCAGCTAACTGATAATCACCTAATTTATCAAATTCATTTGCAATTTGGTATGCTTCGTTTCTAAATCCCAAATCATTATTTTCAGTATAGTATTTTATTAAATTAATAACATTTGCTTTTTTCATATTATCACCCTTCATTAATTAACATTTACATATATATAATATCACATAAGGGACTAATTTGCAAATTTTGGGACATTTTTTTAAAAAATATAAATCATATCATTATATCTAACATTTACCTAATCTATTAAAAACATAATCCTCCTACACTCAATTGTTTTTTTCAACTAAACCCTATTATTTTATTTAC
>JAHHSU010000075.1 GCA_020025035.1 Thomasclavelia sp.
TTTATTTTTATTTCTTATAACAATAACTACCCTATCACATGCTTGTATAACATTACAATATGTAATATTTATTACAACAAATTATACAATTTTATTTTAACTTTTATAATGATAAACTTAACACTGATTTATCCACTAAACTACGTATGTCTAATTGACTTTACACTATGTTTATCATATACTTATTTTAGATGATTTTATGGCTAAAACTAATAAGATCATAATTAGATGAAAGGAGTTTATAGAAAAATGATTTATTCACATGAAGTAGAACAAATGTGTAGTGTTAAAGTTGGCGCTTCACATGGATGTGCACCAATTCCTGAAGAAGGAAAATGGGTATATTCAAAAGAAATTAAAGACATTTCAGGATTAACTCACGGAATTGGTTGGTGTGCCCCTCAACAAGGTGCTTGTAAGTTAACATTAAATGTTAAAGAAGGGATTATCGAGGAAGCATTAATTGAAACTATAGGATGTTCAGGAATGACTCATTCAGCAGCAATGGCCTCTGAAGCACTAGTAGGAAAAACATTGCTTGAAGGTTTAAATACTGACTTAGTATGTGATGCTATTAACACTGCAATGAGAGAATTATTCTTACAAATTGTTTATGGACGTACTCAATCTGCATTCTCTGAAGGTGGTTTACCTATTGGTGCAGGACTAGAAGATTTAGGAAAAGGTTTAAGAAGTATGACTGGTACATCATATGCTACTAAAGCAAAAGGTCCTAGATATCTAGAATTAACTGAAGGTTATATCAATAAAATTGCATTAGATGAAAATGATGAAATCATTGGGTATGAATTTGTTAACCTAGGAAGAATGATGGATATGATTAAATCTGGAAAAGATGCTAATGAAGCACTAAAAGAAGCTACAGGAAACTATGGTAGATTCTTAGAAGCTGCTAAGTACATCGATCCAAGAAAGGAATAATTAGGAGGTACGAAAATGGCATTATTTGAAAGTTATGATAGAAGAATTAATCAAATTAACGCTGCATTAGCAAAATTTGATATAAAATCTATAGAAGAAGCAAAAGCTATATGTGATGAAAAAGGAATTAATGTATATGACATTGTAAAATCAACACAACCAATTTGTTTTGAAAATGCATGTTGGGCATATACTGTAGGAGCTGCTATGGCTATTAAAAATGGTGATACTAAAGCAGTTGATGCAGCAAAAACAATTGGTCAAGGTTTACAATCATTTTGTATTCCTGGTTCAGTTGCAGATGATCGTAAAGTAGGTTTAGGACACGGTAACCTTGGATCAATGTTATTAAATGAAGATACAGAATGTTTTGCATTCTTAGCTGGTCATGAATCATTTGCTGCTGCAGAAGGTGCTATTAAAATTGCTGAAAAAGCAAATAAAGTTAGAAATAAACCATTAAGAGTTATTCTAAACGGTTTAGGAAAAGATGCTGCAAAAATCATTTCAAGAATTAACGGATTTACTTACGTTGAAACTGAATTTGACTACTTTACTGGAGAAGTAAAAGAAATTTCTCGAACTCCTTATTCTAATGGACCTAGAGCAAAAGTAAATTGTTATGGTGCAGATGACGTAAGAGAAGGTGTTGCAATCATGCACAAAGAAGCTGTAGATGTTTCAATCACAGGAAACTCAACAAACCCAACACGTTTCCAACATCCTGTTGCTGGTACATATAAAAAAGAATGTATCGAACAAGGTAAAAAATATTTCTCTGTTGCTTCAGGTGGTGGAACAGGACGTACATTACACCCTGATAATATGGCAGCTGGTCCTGCATCTTATGGTATGACTGATACTATGGGACGTATGCATTCAGATGCTCAATTTGCTGGATCATCATCAGTTCCTGCACACGTAGAAATGATGGGATTAATTGGTATGGGAAATAATCCTATGGTTGGAGCAACAGTTGCTGTTGCTGTAGCAATTGAAGAAGCATGTAAATAATAAACAAAATATTAAAATGATAAATTAGCCATCACATCATCCATATGATGTTGATGGTTTTTTTATTTGAATGAACAAGAATCTATTATTTTGATATAAGAATTACCAATCTTTAACTTCATATAAATATTATAATAATCCAAGCATATTACTTTTATGATTCTAAATTTATATTATAATGATGTTATAGGAGGATTTTTATATGAACATATTAATTATTGGTGGTAGCTATTTTCTTGGACGTGTTTTTACGATGATTGCAGATTCATCATATCATATTACTATGGTTAATAGAGGAAAATACAGTATGCCTCAACACAATATCATAGAATATCATTTTGATCGACACGATATTAATCAATGGAAAAATTTACCTATCCAGGATTTTGATGTAGTAATAGACTTTTGTGCTTATAATCCAAAAGATATTGAAACAATTATAGAAAACTATCCTGGAAACATAAAAAAATATATACTTATTAGTACATGCGATGTATATCAAAGACAAACAGGATTAATCAAAGACGAAACTCATCCAATTGAAACACGAAAATTTAGTGGAGAAGTTGGTGAATACATACATCATAAAATTGAATTAGAAAACGAACTTATATATTTATCAGATAAACATAATTTTCATTATGTTATTATACGTCCTGGTTTGATTTATGGGCCTTTTAATTACGCACCTCGAGAATCAGAATATATAAAACTTATCGTAAACAATTCCCCTCTTATTTCATTGACTAACCAAGATGGCTTATTTCAAATGGTATATGTCAAAGATGTGGCAAAAGCTATTCTATTATGTTGTAATAAAAATGTTGTTAATCAACAATTTAACGTAATTGGTCCTGAAATACTAAACTATCAAAAGTTTTACAAAGCATTAGAACAAGCAAGTAATCAATCCATAGAATACATTCCAATGACCATTGATCAAGCAATTAAACATAATTATCCATTACCATTTCCAGTAACTCAAGAAGAAACAGAATTATATGATGGATCATTAATCACACAAAAATTAGGACTTGAATATACATCACTTAAAGAAGGAATAAGCAAAACATATCAAGCATTTTTACCTGTATTTCAACATAAATAAAAGACATTGCATATTATGTAATGTCTTTTATTCTACAATCACAGCAGTTCCACATACAGATACCATTAATAAAATGTTATTTTCTAATTTAATCTCCTGATACTCTATTTTTACACCAACTAATGCATTTGCACCAATATTATTAGCCTTAGACTCTAATTCTAATAATGCTTCATTTCTAGCATTAAATAATTCTTCTTCTAATACTTTTGAACGAGCATTAAGTATTTCTTTGTATTTAGCACCAATATTACTACGACGAATCATTCTAGTAATGACATCACCAAAAACAATTCCTTTATATTCAATAATTTTTCTTCCTTCAATTTGATCAGTTGTAGTTTTAATCATTTATTTTCTCCTTTTCAATAAATATAAATCTATATATATAATACCAAATAAGTTTACCATATAATAACAAAACTATCCAATCTATTCATGATTGGATTTTTTTATATAAAAACACATTACAAAAGATTTTATGTAAAAACACAAAATGGCATTACATACAATGCCATTTATTTATCTTTCTCTAAATGAATCAAAACATCATTTCAATATTTCAAATTTAGAGTTATATAT
>JAHHSU010000076.1 GCA_020025035.1 Thomasclavelia sp.
GTTATATGGGGAAGAAATTTTTTTATTAGAAAAAAAGTTGATTGAATTACAAAAAAAATATAATATAGATTCTAATTTGATGAATTTATCTATTTATGATGATTCATTAATTTCATTAGAACAAGTGGTAGAGGATTGTAATACTCCACCATTTTTAACCGAGTATAAAATGGTGATACTTAAAAATTGTAATTTATTTACTACTAAAAAAACTCCAGAAAAAAATAAGCAACATATAGAAATATTAGAAAAATATATAGAGAATCCTGCCCCTCATACTATTTTAGTTATTTACCAAAATGAAAAAAATTTTGATGAGCGTAAGGCAATCGTAAAAAAACTTCGTAAACAAACTAAATTTATCACTATTGATGAAGTTAGTTTTCAAGAATTAAAAGACATGACAAAAAAAGCATTTATGAATAGAGGATGTACCATTGATGAAGATGCTTTTGAATTGTTATTAAGTAGAGTAGATGGTCGTTTATTGAATGTTTCTAGTGAAGTAGAAAAATTATCTTTATATACTAAACATATTCATTATGAAGATGTGGATAAATTAGTTAGTAAACCACTAGAGGAAGATGGTTTTGAATTAGTAAGTGCGATTATGAAAAAAGATCAATGTAAATGTATGGAGATATATAAGGATTTAATGATACAAAATTATGAACCCATAATGTTGATTATAATGATTTCTAACCAAATAAGATTAGCTTATGAGATTAAAATATTAGAAAGAAAAGGATATCAGCATTTTGAAATGGCAAAAATGTTAGGAATTAATCCATACCGTATTAAATATATTAAGCAAGATATGGGACTATTTGATAAGCAAGATTTATTGGATAAATTAGAAGAATTAGCTTTGTTAGATCGAAATATTAAACAAGGACGTATTGATAAAAAAAATGGGTTAGAGTTATTTTTAATGAAAGGGTAAAAAATATGGAAACATTAAAAACACTATATAAAATAGGAGTAGGGCCATCATCATCACATACTTATGGACCCAAGGTAGCAGCTACAAAAATCAAGGAATTATATCCAACATCTACAAAAATTGTTGTTACATTATATGGTTCTTTAGCATTAACAGGGATTGGTCATTTGACAGATTATATCATTTGTAAAACACTAGATCCAATTGAATGTGAGTTTATTTATGAACCAATTGCTTTAGATTATCATCCAAATGGAATGAAGTTTGATGTGTATCAAGATGGTTGTCTAATTGATAGTATTGTTGGTTATTCTATTGGTGGAGGAAAAGTAGAAATGGATGGCATTAGCCAAGAAACAATTAAGCATGTATATCCTCATCAAAATATGAGTGAAATTATAGCTTATATTGAAGAAAAAGGAATTTCATTTTATGATTACATTTTGGAATTTGAAGATGATGATATAGAGGAGTATTTATACAAAGTATTAGATGCCATGTTTTATAGTGTTAAACAAGGTCTTTGTAAAGAAGGGACAATTCCTGGTAGGTTAAAATTACAACGTGTTGCAAAATCTATGTATTCTCAAGCATTAAAAAGTAATATAGAAAGTGAAAAAGAACGACTATTTATTAGTAGTTATGCTTATGCAGTAAGTGAAGAAAATGCCAGTGGACAAATGATTGTAACAGCACCAACATGTGGAGCAAGTGGCGTATTACCTGCGGTTTTATATTATGCATATAAGCATATGAATATTAGTAAAGCTAATTTAGTTCAAGCATTAGGAGTAGGAGGATTATTTGGAAATGTTATTAAACATAATGCAACTATTTCTGGGGCTGATGGTGGATGTCAGGCTGAAATTGGTTCAGCTTGTTCTATGGCAGCAGCAAGTTTTGCTTGGTTACTCCAATTAGATCATTCATTGATTGAATATGCAGCAGAGATGGGAATGGAACATAACCTAGGACTAACATGTGATCCAGTTGGAGGATATGTACAAATTCCATGTATAGAGCGTAATGGATTTGGAGCTTTAAGATCAGTGGATGCAGCTTTATATGCAAAGCAATTAGGACTTTTAAGAAAAAATAAAATTAGTTTTGATTCAGTGGTACAAGTCATGTATGAAACTGGAAAAGATTTAAAAATAGCATATAAGGAAACAGCATTAGGTGGGTTAGCTAGTCATTACCATTTTGATGACACAAAGGAGTAAGTTAATGATAATTGAAGAACTTAATGGTACTGCAATGTATATACATATTCCATTTTGTCATCATATTTGTACGTATTGTGATTTTTCTAAGGTATATTATGATTCAAGTTGGGTGAATATGTATTTAGATGCATTAGAAAAAGAAATAGAAAGTATTAACATTGATAGAATGATTTCTACACTTTATATTGGTGGAGGAACACCAACTAGTTTAACAGAAGATGAATTAGATAGACTTTTAAAAATAATAGAACCCTATAGTAAGAATGTTGTAGAGTATACAATTGAAATAAATCCAGAAACAATGACTTATCAAAAGCTATTAATCCTAAAACACTATGGGATAACAAGACTTAGTATAGGAGTACAAACATTTAATGAAGCAATACTTAAAAAAATAGGAAGAAAGCATCAAAATTCACAAGTATTTTCATTAATTGAGGATGCAAAAAAACTAGGATTTGACAATATTTCCATAGATTTAATGTATAATTTACCTAATCAAAAAATTGTAGATATAAAAAATGATTTGTGTATTGTTGAACAATTAGATATTCAACATATTTCCTACTACTCACTGATTTTAGAAAAACATACTATATTATATAATAAAGATTTTAAGGGAATGGACGATGATGAAGAATATGAATGTATGAAACTCATTTACCATTTTCTAAATAAAATAGGCTATCAACACTATGAAATTAGTAATTATGCAAAGATAGGATATGAATCTATTCATAATCAAGTATATTGGCATAATATGGATTATTATGGAGTAGGATTAGGGGCACATGGTAATGTAGATAATCAACGTTATTATAATACAAGGAGCTTAAACAATTATTATAAAGGAAAATATAGAATACATGAAGAAGTGATAAATTGTCATGAAAAGATTTTTGAAGGAATCATGTTAGGACTTCGTATGACCAAAGGAATTAATATTGAATTATTTAATCAAAGATATCAATGTGATTTACTTGATAGATATTCTTTAGCAATCAATAAAAATATAGAATTAGGATTATTATGTATTCAAAATGGGTATTTGCATGCAACAAGCAAAGGAATTCATTTATTACATCTCATTTTAATGGACTTTATAGATTAAAACTGTATTCTAATTTTAGATTCAATCATTATTAAATAGGTATTATGGTAATACCATAGGAAAATAAATTTATAAACACTAGTAGCAAAGAATAAACGAATTATATTCTATTTTAGATATTGAATTTGTCGAATATAACAGCAAGTATACCATTTAAAACTTGCTTTTTTTTTTTTTTTTTTTTAAAATTGTGTATGAACGTAAAAGATTGTGTTGCACATGCTTTTGCGTGCTTTATCTAAATAA
>JAHHSU010000077.1 GCA_020025035.1 Thomasclavelia sp.
GTCATTAGCTTATTATGAATCAACAATTAGAACAATGTTAAATTCTGTAGAAAAAAGTGTTAAAGAAATTGTTACCGATGATATAAGATTATATTTAACACAATATCAAACAGAAAAACAATCTAGCAGGGTTACGATAGATAATATACGTCGAATTTTGTCATCATTCTTTTCTTGGCTTGAAGATGAAGATTATATACTAAAAAGTCCAGTTAGACGAATTCATAAGGTCAAAACAGCGAGTAATATTAAAGAAACTTATTCTGATGAAACACTTGAATTAATGAGAGATAACTGTTGCGAAATAAGAGATTTAGCGCTGATAGATATATTAGCTTCTACTGGTATGCGTGTAGGAGAATTAGTTTTGCTAAATAGAAATGATATTAATTTTAATGAACGAGAATGTGTTGTGTTTGGTAAAGGTGACAAAGAGCGAATGGTATACTTTGATGCTAGGACTAAACTACATTTACAAACATATTTAGATAGTAGGATTGACGGTAATCCGGCATTATTCGTATCTTTGAAAGCACCATATTCTCGTATGTCAATAGGTGGAATTGAATCACGATTAAGAAATATGGGAAAAAACTTAGGAATTAAAAAGGTTCATCCACACAAATTTAGAAGAACACTTGCAACAATGGCAATAGATAAAGGAATGCCCATAGAGCAATTACAGCAATTATTAGGGCACAAAAGAATAGATACAACATTGCAGTACGCAATGGTTAAGCAGAGCAATGTTAAAATTGCTCATCGAAAATATATAGGATAGGATGGTAAATATATATGATTTTAACTTTAGCAGATGTATCCATTGGAGGAAAAGGTAGATATGGAATTGCTGCGTCAGCTGTACCATATAATGAAAACTTGCATACATATTTAAGAATAACAGATATAAGTGATGATGGGCGCTTAAATAGTACTGATTTGAAGTCAGTTGATGATCCAAAAGCTGCTGATTATTTATTGCAACCTAATGATATTGTATTTGCCAGAACAGGAGCAAGTACAGGTCGGAATTATTTTTATGATGGAAGAGACGGAGAGCTTGTTTATGCAGGATTTCTTATTAAATTCAGTTTAGATCCACACAAAATAAATCCTCAATATGTTAAATATTATTGCCAATCAAAAGATTATAAAGATTGGATAAATTCTTTTAATACTGGAAGTACCAGAGGTAATATAAATGCTCAGACTTTAGCGAAAATGCCAATTCCTTTTTTAGAAAGAGAAAAGCAAGATGCATTGGTGAGTATACTTTCAGTGATTGACAGAAAAATCGCAAACAATGATCAAATAAACAATAATTTAGTGGCTTAAATTTCTACATTGGATACATCCAGCTCTCCAGACACAAGTTTAGGTAAAAGCTCATCTCGTAAATGGGACAGACGAACATTTTCTATTCTATTGGAAATTATCAAGTCGTACATCGGTTGTAAAACTGCACCGATGTATCGATAGTCATCTTCGGATGGAATTAGGACTTCGGATTTTGCAAGTTCGCTTCGCTTAATATGCCCCATTGTTGTTGCCATAGCAGAAGCAAGCGCAATAAATTTATTCAAATGGCGTTTTGTCCAAGCATAGTAAAACCACTTATCATACTTTGATGAGGTCACTTTGAATAAATGCTGATTCAGTCCACATTTACCACCGCACCAAAAATCTACAAGTAGGCTACCAGACCAAGAAAAAATGACATCTCCATCTGATACGATATATTCTGGTTTGATGTTTGGCGAACATAATTCACTGCTATCATCACACATTCCTTGACGGAGTTCTTTGATTTTCAGGACAGGAAGACCTTCTTCGGTTTCTGCTGGACGAAATTTTTGCATTGCAAGTCCATTAAGATAATCAGCTATGTCAAGCAAAGAGGCTTTTTGCCATCCTATTGGTAGCGTATCACGGTTAAAGAAGAAATCATCGAACAACATCTGCGCTTGTTGCTCTAAATTATTGTTTAAGAATGAAAGGAGTTTTTGTATGTCTAAAATCAGTGTTGACATCGATTATATAAAATCAAATCTTAAAAGTATAGGTTATGAAATATCAGATTGTGTTGAAAGGGAAAATAACGGCGTTAATTGGCAACTGAAATTTAGTAACAGTGGGGCAAGTGTTACAATATATGACTCGAACAAAACAAATAATACTGTTGTAAACGGTAAGATTGACGATTGTGAGAAAACTTCCTTGAAATTTATTATTGATTCTTTAAAATCAAAAGAGTTGTCTATTAATCCATTTAATGCCGAAGTGGTGGAAATGATAAGAAGTCGAAAAGAAGATTATTACTATGATTTTAAGCAAATTCCACACGGAAATAACGAAGATTTATTACACGACATATTGTGTTTATCAAATAATATAGAAAATAAAGATGCTTATTTAATCTTAGGTGTATCAGATGATTTTTCGGTTGTTGGTGTTGATAAAGAATGGAAGTCAAATAATATTTTTGATTTCTTAAAAACACAAAAATTTGCTGGAGATCACATACCAGAATTAGAAGTGCTGGATATGTACTACAAATATATGCGTATTGTTGTTATAAAGTGTAAAAGCTCAAAAAATGTTCCGTTTTATATAACAGAAAGATATAAAAGTGTAAATGCTAATCAAATTTATACACGTTTAGGCGATACGAATACACCTAAAAATAAAAGTGCAAATTACAGTGATATTGAGAAACTATGGCGTTTCCATTTTGAAAGAGAGAATGAATAAGTAAGGAGAGATATCTATGCCAAGTTTATATTCAGAAGCTGATTATGAAAATTCTATAATTGAACTTTTTAAAAATGATTTGGAATATGAATACATATATGGTCCGGATATAGAAAGAGACTTTTATGTTCCATATTATGAAGATGTTTTAATAGACTCTTTATATAAATTGAATAGAGGGCTGCCTGATGATGCTATTCAGGATGCTTTATTCAAATTAAAGAATTTTGAAAATGGAGAGTTGATTCGTCAAAATGCAAATTTTATGGATTACTTACAAAATGGTATTCCAGTACGTTATGTAGAAAATGGAGAAGAACGTTCTTCTATTGTATATATTGTAGATTATAAAAATGTTGATAATAATTCTTTTATTGTTGCTAATCAATGGACCTTTATTGAAAACAGTAATAAAAGACCGGATGTAATTCTATTCTTGAATGGACTACCAGTGGCCCTTGTGGAGTTAAAATCACCATCTAGAGAAGAAACAGATGTATCTGAAGCATATAGACAACTTCGTAATTATATGAAAGAAATACCATCGATGTTTATTTATAATGCAATTTGTGTTATGAGTG
>JAHHSU010000078.1 GCA_020025035.1 Thomasclavelia sp.
CAAATGGCTCAAATTATTAATGATGTTATAGGAGCTGATAATTGATGGATGAAGATGAAATTAGATATTTAAATAAACAAATGTGTGAGCAATTACTATATAAGATAAAAGGAGCGTAAATATGTGGAAAGATAGTGAAACCGAAATTGATTTCCTTGACTATGATTATTTAATACAAACTGTTCAAAGTATAATTATGAATGATGATCTTTTACCAGCTAGTATTGGTGTATATGGTGATTGGGGAAGCGGAAAGTCAAGCTTAATGTATATGTGCAAAGACCGTTTAACAAAGGCTGATGAGAAAATTAAGTGTATAGTATTTAATGGGTGGTTATTTGAAAACTATGAAGATGTTAAGACAGCAATTTTGGGTACAATTCTTGATGAGATAAGTAAAGAAGAAAGATTATCTACAAAAGCAAAAGATATTATTAAAGGCCTATATAAAAGTGTAGATAAGTTTAAACTTGTCAAAGGAGCACTCAAGTATGGTACGGATTTATTGGTGACTGGAGGAATGGGGACATTACTTAGTATTACAACTGATCAGATTTTAGAAAAGTTACAAGAAAATGTTGAAAGCTCTAAATTAGAAGAAATTCACTCTAATATATCTAATGAATTAAATAATAAAGAATTACGTGAAGATATTAGGGAGTTTCAAAAAGAATTTGCTGATTTGTTAGAAGAATCAAAAATTAGCCGTTTGGTTGTTTTTGTCGATGAATTAGATAGATGTAGACCAGATACTATATTGGATACTCTTGAAGCAATAAAATTATTTCTTTTTAAAGGAAAAGTTGCTTTTGTTATAGGGGCTGATGAACGACATATTTCTTATGCTGTCAAAAGTAAATTTAAAGATATCGAAGGGATTCAAATTGACATTGGAAAAGAATATCTTGAAAAGCTTATCCAATATCCTATTCGTATTCCACGATTAAATGCAGATGAGGTTGAAACGTATATTGCTTGCTTGCTGTTACAGTCTGAATTAGAAGATGAAGATTTTAGAAACGTGTTATCTTGGACTATAGAAGAGAAAAAGAAAGATTTTGAAAAATTCAAGATGAGTACTGTTAGTAATTTATTTAAAGATAATCAAAATTTACAAATCAAGGTTGTAGAATCACTTTCTGTAGCAAATCAACTAGCTTTTGTTTTATCAAATGGGTTGCACGGAAATCCTCGTCAATGCAAACGTTTCTTAAATTCAATGTACATGAGATTACAAATGGCATCTTACAAGCACAAGATATTAGATCGAAAAATTCTAGCTAAGATAATGATGCTGGAATATATTAAACCTAGAATTTTTAATAAAATTGTAGAATTGGCAGCAAACAATACATTATGTAATGAGTTAATGTTGTTCGAAAATGGAACACCTGAAAAAGCAGATGAATTAAAAATCTGAAAAGAAGATAATTGGTTTTTAGATTGGTGTAAAATTAATCCAAAATTATCTGATGAGAATTTGAACACATATTTTTATTTTACAAGAACTTCATTAGATGAGAAAATAAGCAGAATTTCATCTGTATTATCGCCAGCAGGAAAAAATGTATTAGATTCACTTATGTCAAAGGCAGATATCAAAATAAAAAGTGCATTGGAAGAATCAAAGAATTTGTCAAACGCTGAGGCTGCTTCTATTTTGGAAGTAATGAATTCTTCAATGTTAACAGAAAAAAGTATAAATAAGGAAACAATGAAGGCGTTTTTATCATTTGCACAGCAAAGACCGGAATTGCATAATGACACTATTAGCTATTTACAATCATTCAGTGGTTCTCAAATTTCGCTTGGCTGTGTAAGTTATATAGCTGATTTTGCAAATAAAACAAATAAGCAAGTTGAATTTGAGGAACTTGCTTCTCAATGGGGAAAGGAAAACTCTAATTTGCAGAATACCATAGAGCAATTGATGAAAAAATAATAAATTAGGAGGGAAATATGGGTACTTCAAGTATTTTTAATGGTAGAAATGATAGAAATCCACTACTCCCAGAAGATTATGAATCCATAAATGAAGTACAAAAGAATTATTCGGAGCCTGTAAAATGGCAAACTGTAAAGTCTGATATGTCAAAGCATATTAAGAGTGGAGGCACATATAGCTCTAAAAGGCATATTGCAAAACAATATGTAAAAGCAATGGGTGGCTCAAGTAGAATGGCATTACAGTCATATTCTGGAAGAAAAGCTGGAGCAAATATTGGTAACTTTTTTAACAGGATTGTTATTGATGGCATTGAATTAACTTTTGAGAGTTTAGGAGTTCAATATGTAGGAAAATCAGTTGAAGAAATTTTTTCAAGATTGATTGATGTAATAGCATCGAATTCAAATACTAAGGAAGATATTATTGCAAAAGAAGCAACTCAGATGGCTTTATCAAGGGTATATGACTATGTAGAAGCTAATGATATGGATATAAAATGTATCAATAATATGACATCTGAATTGATGAATGGGGTATTGAAAGAATATGTTAGCTCTTATATTTGGATTACAATGATGAACGATTTAGGTAGTCGATTAGAAATGTATATTACAGATTCAAATGATGCTTATGCTATGGAATGTGAGTTTAAAGATATGATTTTTGGAATTGTAGATGTTGAATTTGATAAACAAGGTAATATTATTAATCAAGATGTTTCTTCTACAATTAATAATCTGTATGAACGGTGTTTAGGTGTATTGGAGGAAATTATATGAATATAGTTTGTCGTTTAGATAAGACAGAGTCTTTTGAGATACAGCAGGTAGCAACATATATTGATTTTTTTGATTCTAACTCCTTCTCGTATACATTTTGGGATAATCGTAATAAATTACCTTATTGGTATAGTCAGCAATCTCTAGATTTGTTATATATATCATTGAGTGTATTTGCAGCAGATAGACTATGTTTAAGAGATGATTCGATTGATGGTTGGAGTAGAGAATTAACAATATACATTCGAGTCTGTGAATAAAACTCTGTAAATTAAATATATATGCTAACATAAATATGTACAAAAATGATTATTTAAAAATGTACTATAAAAGTTAAAATAAGATTACCCAATTTGTTGCATATAAGTGGTTACACAATGCAATGATTTAGGTAATCTTTTTTGATATAATTCTTCCTTGTATAGGGGGAATTAATAATGAATACTGTAACAATTAATACTAATATTTCTAGAGTAGGTACAAAATTTAAATTGTTTGTTTGAAAAAAGATTATGATAATTTAGATAAATAATTAATGATATTAAAAAATAT
>JAHHSU010000079.1 GCA_020025035.1 Thomasclavelia sp.
ACTTCAGCCTTCCAAGCTGACTACGTGGGTTCGATTCCCATCACCCGCTCCAAAATAAAACTATAAGATTAAAATAAAGTATATAAATTAAGGTTAGTATGTTAAAGATGTGAAGATATTTATGTATCTTCTTTTTATTTTGTCTTTAAGTTATAATAGACTGACTTATGTTTGTAGATGCTTTTTTAATTGCAAAATACATAATTTTATAAAATTAGTAATTATTAACAAGTCATTTAATAAGAATTAAAGGAGAATGATAAAAGAGAAAAGTAGTGCTTTATGTTGCAATGAGTGTAGATGGATATATAGCTGATAGTGAAGGGAAGGTAGATTGGTTAATTGGTAATTTTAGCGATAATGATAATATAGGTCATTTCTCAACGTTTTATAATTCTATAGATACTGTGATAATGGGGTGGAATACCTATGATCAAATTGTAAATGAATTATCTATAGATAATTGGCCATATCGAGGAAAACAGTCTTATGTTTTTACACATAGAAAAATGAAAAACAAAGAACATGTTTCTTTTTGTAATGATAGTATAGACAAACTCATTCATTATTTAAAACAAAAAGAAGGGAAAAATATTTGGGTTTGTGGCGGTGCAAAAATTATTAATCAATTAATAAAGGATGATTTGATAGATGTATTTTGTATTTCAGTTATTCCTACTATTTTAGGGTGTGGAGTGTCATTGTTTTCTGCTTTTTCTAATGAAAAAAAATTAAAACTTATTACTACATCATCTTATAATGGAATTGTAGACTTGGTATACAAAAAAAGGTGACAGATTACCATGTTTACGTTTTTATTATAAAATATAGTAGTGAAGATAGATTTGTATTTTAAGTTAGTACGCAAGGTAATGTGATTTGCTTGTTTATGAACTTAGAGCCTATATCACAATTATAATTGATTAACATATTTAAATAGTGAAAAAACTGTTAAAAAAATTGTAAGAAGGATTTATTTTACAAGGTAGTTTCATTTGATTAATGGTCTATTCTAATGTATAATGTTAGCGAATGTATTTATAATGTATAACATATATACAAGAACATGGAGGGATATTAATGATTGAAAAAAGTACAGAACTTGGAGATATAAATTTTGCTTCATCTGTTGTTGCACAAATTGCAGGTGGTGCTGCAACTGAATGTTATGGCGTTGTAGGTATGGCAAGTCAAAAAATGTTAAAAGATGGATTTTATGAGTTACTAAAAAAAGACAACTTTACAAAAGGAATTATTACAAAAGAAGGTACTACTGGCTTAATTGTAGACATGTATATATTTATAGGATATGGTATTAAAATATCTGAAATAGTATATGAAGTTCAAAAAAAAGTAAAATATGTATTAGAACGCACTTTAGATATAAGCGTTGAATCAGTAAATGTATATGTTCAAGGAATTAAAGTTATTGAGTAGTTGGAGGATGGATGTAAATGAAAAAAATAGATGCACAGCTGTTTAAAAAAATGATACTAAATGGTGCAAATCTTTTGTGTAATCAACATAATGTTATTGATGCGTTGAATGTATTTCCTGTACCTGATGGTGATACAGGTACAAATATGTCTTTAACATTTAGTTCTGGTGCAAAAGAAATAGAAAACTATGAATCAAATAGTATCTATGAAATATCAAAAAAATTATCTAAAGGGTTGTTAATGGGAGCTAGAGGAAATTCTGGTGTAATTCTTTCACAAATATTTAGAGGTTTATCTATGTCTTTAGAAGGAAAAACAGAAGTAGATGCTGTTGAATTAATGCTTGCCTTTGAAAAAGGAGCTGAAGTTGCCTACAAGGCTGTTATGCGTCCAGTAGAAGGAACCATTTTAACAGTTATTAGAGAAGCAGCATCTTATGGAGTTGAATATAGTAGTAAAGATAAAACAGTAGAAGACGTATTTGAATATTTTCTTATGCAAGCGCAAACTTCATTAGATAATACACCTGAATTATTACCAGTATTAAAAGAAGTTGGTGTAGTAGATAGTGGCGGGGCAGGATTAGTTGTTATTTTAACAGGATTTAATGCTGCATTATTAGGAAAAAATATAGAGGTTGATGCAATTGACGATGCAAATCCTGGTACAAATTCTTCAAATGTTAGTAAAGTTGAATCTGGTGAACAAGGATTTGGATATTGTACAGAATTTATCTTACGCTTAGAGGATAAATTAGTAGATTCATTTAGTGAAGATCAGTTGAAAAAAGAATTACAAAGAATTCCAGGTGAATCTATTGTTGTTGTACAAGATGATGAAATTGTAAAAGTGCATGTTCATACATTAAAACCTGGAGAAGCATTAAATTTAGCACAACGATTTGGAGAATTTGTTAAATTAAAAATTGAAAATATGCAAGAACAACACAATTCACTAACAGAGCCAACAATGTCTAATAAAAAGCCATTAAAAGAAATAGGATTAGTAGCAGTAGCTGCTGGAGAAGGAATAAAAAATGCCTTTTTAGAATTAAAATGTGATTTTGTAGTAAGTGGTGGTCAAACAATGAATCCTTCTACAGAAGATTTAATAGCTGCTATTAGAGATGTTCATGCTAAAAATGTTATTGTATTACCAAATAATTCAAATATTATTATGGCAGCAAATCAAGCAGCTGATGTATTAGAAGGAGAAATAAATGTTCAAGTAATTCCAACTAAAACTGTTCCACAAGGATTGTCAGCTTGTGTGATGTTTAATTCTGAAGCACCATTAGAAGATGCATTAAAGGATATGGAAGAAGCAAGTCACAATGTTCAAACTGGACAAGTTACATTTGCAATAAAAGATACAAATATTGATGGAATTGATATTCGTTCAGGTGAGTATATGGCAATGGTGAATAAAGAAATTATTACATGTGTTCCAGATAAAGTAACAGCATGCAAGGAAACATTAAATAAATTAATCACTGATGAAAGTGAAATTGTTACTCTTATTATTGGAGAAGACGTTACAACTCAACAAAAAGAAGATATTGTTTCATATATAGAAGAAAATGCAGATATTGAAATCGAAGTAATTGACGGGAAACAACCTGTGTATTCGTTTATTATCGGTGTAGAATAATATACGTAGTTAAAAAAGTGTCAGTCAATATGGCACTTTTTTATATGTAAAAAAATTTTTTGTGCTTAAAGTTGTTTATAAGTGTTTATAGTTAAGCACTTTAAAGTGAAATATATAAAAGTTATTGTTGGATTTATTTTTAAT
>JAHHSU010000008.1 GCA_020025035.1 Thomasclavelia sp.
GAGATAATAGATATTAATCTTAAGGAAAATGATTAAAAAGTATTGTATTTTATATCTGTTTTTTGTATTATGTAATTAACAAATAAAAAAAAGCAATCTTACCACTGATTGCACCGTTACCAAGTCAAAAACCAAACTTTTGAAATGGAATATAAACTCGTTTCATACGAGGTATTTAATTTAATTTGTAATGCGATTATATCACATTACAATATACATTTCAATAATATCGGTGGTGGCTTTGGTCATCATTTTTTTATTTTTCAAAATGGAGACTTCTCATTTATATCAATTTAGATAATTTTTATAGAGAACTCTTTTATACCTTGTCCAACACACAAATGTATACATAATCATGGTACCCGAGGTCGGACTCGAACCGACATGGCATAGGCCAAACGATTTTGAGTCGTTCATGTCTACCAATTTCATCACTCGGGCATTTAATTTCATCGATTACTTTAATAATATATAATATATGGCAATAAAATGCAATCAAAAATTTTATTAGTGATAAATAATATGGTATGTTATAATTCTTATAAAATATTATTATCATAAGTTTAAATCTAAATATATGTATATATTAAAATATGGTCTAGATTTTATTAGAAATTGGATAGTTAATTTGCATGGAAATATTAATACATTTTTATGTTAGGTAAATAGAAATAAACTACTTTAGATAAGGAGTTGGATGAAGTGTTTAAACAATTTATTGGACATTTGAATACGATTACTCATCATAAACTAATAGTGATGCAACTTTGTTTTAGATGTGGTTTATATAAACAGGGAATTTTTCATGATATTTCTAAATATTCTTTGCAAGAGTTTATCCCAGGAATAAAATATTATCAAGGATTTCGCTCACCTATTAGTTATGAAAAAGAAGTTGTTGGGTATTCAAAAGCATGGTTGCATCATAAAGGAAGAAATAAACACCATTTTGAATATTGGTTTGATAGAATCAATGATGAATGGAAACCAATTAAAATGGAAAAGAAATATGTGTATGAAATGTATTGTGATCGAGTTGCAGCATGTAAGATATACCAAAAAGAAAAATATACCGATAAAAGTCCTTTGGAATATTTTTATGCAACAAATGATGCAACTAGAATGTATCCTGAAACTGCAAGATTATTAGAAATGTTATTTCAATTAACAGCTTCAAAAGGATTAAATCATACTCTTATGTATATGAAAGAAGAATTAAAGGTAAACCCCACAATATACTAATTAAAATACCATATACAATATCTTTAATAAAATGTACTCCACATAGAATTCTTGTACATGCAATCATTATTGCAATACAAAAACATACAATTCCTAAATATAAATTTACTTTTAAACATGATATCGCAATGATAAAGGCACTAGTTGCATGTCTTGAAGGCATAGATTGATAAGAAGTATGTGTGATTAGTGGATGAATGTTATAAACATCAAATGGTCTAGGGGCATTGATAATTTTTCGAAGTAATGATGTTGTAATAAAAGCTAGTATACAAAAAAACATAATTCCCCATACAATTTTTGATTTTATACTCCATAAATAGATTAAAGTACATATATAAATTACTCCTAAAATAATTGGAAGATATAAAGATAACTTTATAATAACATTACATATAATTTTATTAGATTGTATCCATTTTAACATACACTTATATTGTTTTTCATTCATCATTATCACCTATATGTATTCTATCAAAGATAATAAGTATATACCATGCTTTTTTTAGTATATACATATGGAGGGATGTATATGGTAAAAAAGGTAATTTGTTTACAAGATGAAACAAATTCTAGTGGTATTTATTGTGTGAAAATGATTTTAGAATTTTTTAATACAAAAGAAGAAGCAAGTCATTTAAGTAAACTATGTAATATGTCTAATTTTGGGTTATCATTAGATGATATAATAAATTGTTTGAAATATTACCATATCGATGCCTCATTATATCATTTAAAATTAGATGAATTACCTAATCGAATAAAATATCCTTGTATACTTCAAATTATAAGGGAACAAAAAACAGAATACTTAGTTTTATATGAAAAAAAAGGAAAGTACTTTATATGTGGTGATCCTCGTTTTGGCATAGTAAAACTTACATATAATGAATTAGATGACATATATATGGATAAAGCTATCCTAGTAAATTTTGTTTCAAAACCTATTAAAACTAACTATTTGTCATTTTCGAAATTTATTTTTGAGTTTATTAAAACAAATCGCTTCGTTGTAAGAAATATTTTCTTTTTATCTATTACATTGATGATGGTTTTACTAACAACTATATATTTTATATTACAAGTTATTGATGCATTATATATTCATCATTATCATTTATTAATTGTAAATCTTATTGGAACTGTTTGTTTATTATTATGTTTATCCTATGTCAACTTTGTGATAAATAGAAATACAATTCAATTAACAAAAAATGCTTATATGCACATTGTAACAAAGCCATTAGATAATAATGTTGATCTATTACCAAAAATCTCACGTTTATATCAAATTAATGATGTAGGAGATAGAATAAGTGAATTATTTAAGTTTTCTTTTCATACTACAGATATCGTATTATTTATTATTAAAGATTGTACAATATTTATTTTGAGTATTCTATTACTTATCATATTTCAACAACGACTTCTAATTTATTTTGATATGATTGTATTGATTGGTATTGCAGTTATACTATATGTTACAAATTTAGGTAGAAAAAAATATATTGTAATGACAGAATACCAAAGTTGTATTAAAAATATTAGGAATTTTTTTAGATATTTTCAAAATACAAAGTATATGCAATATAATCATGATATAGATTCTTCAAAACATTTAGGTTCATTAGAAAAGATATTATATTTACAAAACAAGTCTATTTTTATTTTTCAAATAATGATTATATTTATTTTACTATTATTTTGTATGATTAGTTATTTACATATAGTCAAATATCCTATTTCTATATTAAAACTTACCTTAAATATTATTTCCTTAATTATTAGTAGTAGGTTATTATTTCAATATAGAATGATTTTAAATAAATACCATTTTACTAAAAGGTATTTTGAGTTTTTCAAATTACTGAATCAAGATAAATTTGAAACTATTGATTTTAATCAAAAAATTACATCAATTATGCTTAGAAATGTCTCATTTTCATATCAACATACTCATTTAATACTAGAATACATAGATGAAAATTTTTCTGGTCATTATTTTGTAACTGGAAATAATGGTTGTGGCAAAACAACATTTTTAAAATTAATCAGTGGAAATCTCGATGATTATAACGGTGAGATATTTATAAATGGCATTAATATTAATGAAATTGATGTGAAATCTCTTAATAAAAAAATAGTTTACATAGATCAAAACACAGCTATTTATGAAGTTAGGGTTTATGATTTTTTGATTAAGAATTGTTCTAGTTCTAAAGATTTTTTAATGGATTTAATTGATAAATATGAATTAAATGAACTTCAAAATATATTACCTACATTTATAGATAGTGAGGGAAATGGTTTATCTAATAGTCAAAAATTATTAGTTATTTTTATTCGCAGTATGCTACTTAATTATGATGTATATATATTGGATGATATATTTACGATAATGGATGAATCGTTAAGAGAAAAAATATTTTTAATATTAAATGATACGTTTTTTAAAGATAAAATGCTTTTTATAGTTGACCAACAAATAAATCATTCCAATAGTACAAAAAATTGTGTTATAATAAAGGACAAGAAAGTTGAAATAGTGAGGACAAATCATGATTGAAATTGAATTTATAAATGACACAACAAAAAAATTGGAAATGTATGAATCATTATTTAAAACATTAGCTCAGACTGGATGCGATATATTAAAGATTACAGATGATATTGAATTATCTGTTACTTTTGTTACAAGTGAATTCATTCATGAGTTAAATCGAAAATACCGAAATGTTGATAGAGTAACAGATGTTATTACCTTTGCATCTGAAGATGAAGAATTTCCTATTATAGAGGGAATTCCTCGATTACTAGGTGATATTTTTATTTGTTATGATCAAGGTGAAAAGCAAGCTAAAGATTTTCATCATAGTGTTGATAGGGAAATTTGTTTTTTATTTGTACATGGATTTTTGCATCTGTTAGGCTATGATCATATGAACGAAGACGACGCACAAATAATGTTTGATTTGCAAGAAAAAATATTAAATACACATGGTATTAAAAGGGAGGAGTAGCAAAATGAATGTTGATGAGTTAGTAAAAAAGGCTTTTGAAGCAAGTCAAAATGCTTATGTTCCTTATTCCAATTTTAGAGTTGGTGCTATTGTAATGATGAAAGATGGAACAATTTTTCCAGGATGTAATATTGAAAATGCTGCATATGGTTCTACAATGTGTGCAGAACGTAATGCAATTTTTCAAGCTTATTGTAATGGCTATTTAAAAGATGACATCGATAGTCTTACTATTGTGTCTAGTTCTCAAACAATTGTGACTCCTTGTGGTGCATGTCGACAAGTATTAAGTGAACTATTAAATGCTTCAACACCTATTTATTTAGCTAATCAACATCAGGTAATCACTACTTCAATCCAACAATTATTACCAAGTGCTTTTAGTGAGGAGAATTTAAATGTATAAATCTGGTTTTGTAACAATTATAGGCCGACCAAATGCAGGAAAGTCAACTTTATTGAATCAAATATTAAAAACAAAATTAGCAATTATGTCTGATGTTGCACAAACTACTAGAAATACCATTCAAGGTATTTATACGGATGATCAAGCACAGATTATTTTTATGGATACCCCAGGCGTTCATAAGCCACAAGATATGCTAGGATCATTTATGAATTCAATTGCATTAGATTCTATTTTTGGTGTAGATATTATTTTATTTATTGCGCCTGCAGATGAAAAAATTGGAAAAGGGGATATGTATATTTTATCTCGTTTACAAGAAGCTGATGTACCTGTGTATTTAATTTTAAATAAGATAGATAAACTTTCAAAAGAACAAACTATGGATAAATTATTAGAATGGAATCAAAAATTTAATTTTAAAGAAATAATCCCTTGTAGCGCAAAAAACGGGTTTCAAGTGGATCATTTATTAGAAGTAATTAAAAGTGATTTACATCCAGGACCTAAATATTATGATAATAATCAAATATGTGATCATCCTGAAAGGTTTATTATTTCTGAGTTTATTCGAGAAAAAGTATTGTTTTTTACTAAAGAAGAAGTTCCACATTCTGTTGCAATCAGTATTGATAAAATGGAATATTTAGATAATAATTGTGTTGAAATTATTGCTTCTATTATTGTTTCTAGAGATTCTCAAAAAGGGATTGTGATTGGTAAGCAAGGGAAAATGATAAAAAAAATAAAAGATTGTGCCAAAAAAGATATTCGCTCATTTTTAGGAATGAATGTTTATTTAGATTTGTTTGTAAAAGTAGAAAAAAATTGGCGTAATAAGCAAAAGTACCTCAAAGATTTAGGTTATAATGAGGATGAATATTAAATGAATGAAGAGGTAACAACAGGAATCGTACTAAAAACAGTCTCTTATAAAGAAAATGATCAATTAATTTACGTATTTACTAAAGACTTTGGTAAGATTACTTTAGTTGCAAAAGGTGTAAAAAATATAAAAAGTAAAAACATGGCAGCTCTTCAAGAAATGACATTATCAGAATTTACATTTATACCAAAAAAAGGTGTTTGTAGATTAATACGTGCCACTATTAAAGATTCTTATTTATTTATTAAAGAATCTTTAACCTTGCAAATATATGCATCATATATTAATGAATATATATATAAACAGTGTAATGATAATCAACCAGATGAACATATTTATAAAATGATGATAGAATCTTATAATAAATTAAAAATTGGATATCCTGTAAAATTAATTTATAGTTTATTTAATGTTTTTATGTTAAAACACGCAGGAAATAAAATTGAAGTTAATCAATGTGTAAAATGCTCTTCTACTAAAGATATTATAAGTATTGGAGTTTATGATGGTGGTTTTATTTGTAAACAATGTTGTAATGATCATTTATTGTACTTACCTAAAATATTAAAATTATTTCGTCACATTTATTTAATTCCAATTGAAAAGATAGATATGATTAAATATGATGAAAAAGATTTAGATGTTGTAAGTGGATTGATTGTTGAATTTGTTGAGGAATATAGTGGACATTATTTTAATACAAAAAAATTTATGTAATGGAGGAATTTTATGAATCAATTTTTACCTACAACATACCAAGAAATGATAGATCGCGGATGGGAGCAACCTGATTTTGTATATATATGTGGAGATGCATATGTAGATCATCCTTCTTTTGGGGCAGCCATTATTTGTCGCACATTAGAAAGTAGAGGGTTTAAAGTATGTTTTTTAGCGCAACCAAATTGGCATAATTTAGAAGAATTCAAAACATTTGGAAAACCACGTTTAGGATTTTTAATTTCATCAGGTAATATTGATTCAATGGTAAACCATTATAGTGTTTCTAAAAAAAGAAGAAAAAAGGATCAATATACTCCAGGTGGAAAGATTGGAAAAAGACCCGATCGAGCAGTTATTGTTTATAGTCAAAAAGTTAGACAGGCATATAAAGATGCTACTATTATTATTGGTGGTATTGAAGCAAGCCTTAGAAGATTAGCACATTATGATTATTGGGATGATAAAGTAAGAAAGTCCATTATTATTGATGCAAATGCTGATTTGTTGCTTTATGGTATGGGAGAAAATAGCATTGTAGAAGTTGCTGAAGCCCTTGATAGTGGGTTAGAAGCGAAATATTTAACCTATCTTGATGGAATTGTATACAAGACTAAAGACATCTCATTATTAAATGATTATGTTATGTTACCAAGTTATCAAGATATATGTGAGGATAAAAAAGAATATGCAAAAAGTTTCAATATTCAATATCAAAATGTAGATCATTTTAATGCAAAAATAATTGTAGAACCGTATGAAGGATGGTATGTTGTTCAAAATAGACCAAATCGTCCTTTAACAACTCAGGAATTTGACGATACCTATGCATTACCTTATATGCGAAATTATCATCCAATGTATCAAAAATTAGGACATGTTCCTGCTATAGAAGAGGTTAAATTTAGTTTAATTTCTAATCGAGGATGTTTTGGCTCTTGTAATTTTTGTGCATTAGCATTTCACCAAGGAAGAATTATGCAATCTCGTTCACATGATTCTATTATTGAAGAAGCAAAAAAAATTACTACAGAACCTGATTTTAAAGGATATATACATGATGTAGGAGGACCAACGGCAAATTTTAGAAAACCTTCATGTCAAAAACAAGAAAAATATGGAGTTTGTGTACACAAACAATGCTTATGGCCAAAACCATGTAACAATTTAGAGGTTACTCATCAAGATTACATGGAACTTTTAGATAAATTAAGAGTATTACCAAATGTAAAAAAGGTATTTGTTCGTTCTGGAATTCGATATGATTACTTAATGTATGATAAAAATGATGAATTTTTTAGGAAATTAGTTCAAAATCATATTAGTGGACAATTAAAAGTTGCTCCTGAACATATTAGTGATCGTGTTCTTGATAAAATGGGAAAACCAAGAAGGGGTTTATATGAACAATTTGTTCAAAGATATGAACAGTTAAATAAGGAGTATAAAATGAATCAATATTTAGTTCCTTATTTAATGTCGTCACATCCTGGTAGTGACTTAAATGCGGCAATAGAACTTGCAGAATATTTAAGGGATATTCATCATCAACCAGAACAAGTACAGGATTTTTATCCAACACCAGGAACACTTTCTACGACTATGTATTATACTGAATTAGATCCTAGAGATATGAGTCCAGTTTATGTTCCTAAAACTGCAAAAGAAAAAGCAATGCAACGTGCATTAATGCAGTACAAAAATCCTAAAAATTATGATTTAGTATATGAAGCGTTAACGATTGCAAAAAGACAGGACTTAATTGGCTACGATAATAAATGCCTTATTAAACCTAGAAAATCTAAATCTCAACAAATACATAAGAACAAAAAAAAGTACACTTAAAATTGGTTGACACAAGTGCATAAAAAAGATTATAATAAAATATATTTGATTAAATGCCATATCTATTTATTGGCATTTTTTATTTGAGAAGGGAGTGCTTTGATTGCTAAAAAAAGAAATGGATACAATTGTATCACACGCAAAAACTTGTGGATTTGTATTTCAAGGATCTGAAATCTATGATGGTCTAGCAAATACGTGGGATTATGGACCATTAGGTGTTTTAATGAAAAATAATTTAAAAAATGCATGGTGGAAAAAATTTATTCAAGAAAGTCCATACAATGTTGGGATTGATTCAGCTATTTTAATGAATCCTAGAGTATGGGAAGCTACTGGTCACATTGGTGGTTTTTCAGATCCATTGATGGATTGTAAAGAGTGTCATACTCGTCATCGAGCAGATAAATTAATCGAAGCATTTGATCCAACGATACATAGTGATGGTTGGTCAAATGACAAAATGAAGAAATTTATTGAGGATAATCAAATTGTATGTCCAAATTGTAAAGCATGCAACTTTACAGATATACGACAATTTCAATTAATGTTTAAAACACATATGGGTGTTGTAGAGGATGCAAAGAGTGCAGTTTTTCTTCGTCCTGAAACAGCACAAGGAATTTTTGTGAATTTTAAAAACGTTCAAAGAACTACCCGAAAAAAAGTTCCTTTTGGGATAGGACAAATTGGAAAATCTTTTAGAAATGAAATTACTCCAGGAAATTTCATTTTTAGAACACGTGAATTTGAACAAATGGAAATGGAATTTTTTTGTAAACCTGATACTGATTTAGAATGGTTTAATTATTGGAAAAATTTTTGTTTTGAATTTTTGATTTCTATAGGGATAAAAAGTGAAAATTTAAGATTTAGAGACCATGAGCAAGAAGAATTATCATTTTATTCAAAAGCTACGTCTGATATTGAATATGCATATCCATTTGGTTGGGGTGAATTATGGGGAATAGCAGATCGTACAAATTATGATTTAAATCGTCATCAAGAATATTCTAAAAAAAATATGGAATATTTAGATCCAGAAACAAATGAAAAGTATATTCCATATGTAATCGAACCAGCTGTAGGAGTAGATCGTATGTTTTTAGCTGTTTTAAGTGATGCTTATGACAAAGAAGATTTAGAAAATGATTCTCGTATTGTTATGAGATTACATCCTGCAATTGCACCATACAAAGTGGCAATTTTACCATTAACTAAAAAACTTTCTAATAAGGCTAATGAAATATATGAAAAACTTTCTAAAGAGTTTATGTGTGATTTTGACGAGGCTGGTCAAATAGGAAAAAGATATCGTCGACAAGATGCAATTGGAACGCCACTATGTGTAACAGTAGACTTTGATTCTTTAGATGATAATTCTGTAACTGTTCGTAATCGTGATACAATGGAACAAGTACGAGTTTCAATTGATCAATTATCTCAATATATCCATGATTATATTGCATTTTAGGTTAAAAATATGGCAAGATTAAGTCCTGAAAAAATATTAGAAATACAACAAAGTGTTGATATTGTAGATGTTATTTCATCATATATAAACGTTGAAAAAAAAGGAAGAGATTATAAGGCAATTTGCCCATTTCATGATGATACAAATCCTTCTCTTTCTATTTCTACTTCTAGACAGATATATAAATGTTTTGTATGTGGAGCTGGTGGAAATGTTTTTACATTTTTACAAGAATATTTACACATTTCCTATATTGAAGCGGTTAAACAAGTTGCTAAAATTGGAGGAATTGATCTTAGTGAATATCATTTAGATTCACCTGTTAAACAAGTAAATCCAAAATTACTTCCTTTATACCAAATGCATGAAGAGGCTTCTATATATTATAAGCATCTACTTAATACAAAAAAAGGAATTATGGCATATGAGTATTTAGCTAGACGTAATATTACAGAAGATTTAATTGAAAAATTTTCTATAGGATATTCAGGAGTAGATAACCAATTGGTAAGTGTATTTACTAAATTAGAGTATAGCAAAGTCGATATGGCAAAATCTGGATTGGTTATTGAAGGAGATAATGGATATTATGATAGATTTAAAGATAGGATTATGTTTGCATTACATGACATGCAAGGAAAAGTAATTGGATTTAGTGGTAGAATTTACAAAGAAAACCAAGAAGGTGCTAAATATATAAATTCTCCAGAATCAGATATTTTTATAAAATCTAAAACGCTTTATAACTATCATAGAGCAAAAGACAAAATCAAAAAAGAAGGTTTTGTCTATCTTTTAGAAGGATTTATGGATGTAATTGCTTTGTCTAAGATCGGGATTGATAATACTTTAGCAATCATGGGGACATCTCTTACAAATGATCATTTAAAAATGATAAGACAACAAACGAATAATATTTATATTGCATTAGATGGAGATAATGCTGGACAACATGCAGCATTAAAATCTGCAAAATTATTAATAGCTAATAACTTTAATGTCAAAATGATTAAGTTAATGAATGGATTAGATCCAGACGAGATACTAACAAAATTTGGTGAAGAAACATTAAAGATTTCATTAAATACATTAATAAGTCCTATCGAATTTGAAATTGATTATTTGTATAATATAACAAATTTTGATAATTACGAAGAAAAACGTTCATTTTTAGAAAAGAGTTGTGCATTAATCAAAGATACAAATGACCTAATTGATTTAAATCATTTTATTAACTTAATCTCTAATAAATCAGGATTTGATGTTGATTTTATTAAAGAATATCTTGGATCCATTCGTTTGTCTCATCCAAAAATTACTAAAGTTAAATCATATCAAACATCAAATAAAGCATCGTATTCTAAAATGAGCAAATATGAAAAAGCAGAAAGACATTTGCTTTTTTATATGGTAAAGGACAAACAAGTTGCAATAATATATGAAAAAAAATTAGGATTTATGTTGAATGCAAACAACCGAATTATCGCAAGCTATATTGTAGATTATTATCATTATCATTCAACTGTAAATGAAGCAGATTTAATTAGTCATATGCCAAACAATGAATTAGTAAAATATTTAGTTGATATTTTAGAACAACAATTACCATTAAAAATTGATTTATCTGTAATAGATGATTACGTATCAACGTTAAAGGAATATACAAAACAGTGTCAAATTGCTGATTTAAAAAAGAAAATAAAACTCGAAACAGATATTGTAAAAAAAGCTGAGTTAGCTCAACAAATTCAGGCGTTAATAAAGAATTAGGAGGATTGTAAATGGAAAAAAAATCAAGCAAACAACAACCAGTTACTTTAGATGAATTAAAAAGTATGATTTTAGAAACATCGAAAACTTTAGGAAAGTTGTCACAAGAAGATTTAGATGCTTTTTTAACTAAGTATGAATTAGATGATCAAACTGCAGAAGAATTATTAGAATATTTGACTGATCATCATATTGAAATATGTTGCGATTCATTAGAATCTATAGATGACTCTCAATTATTATTAATGGAAGATGAAAATTGTAATGTAGATTTAGAATTAGATTTAAATATTGATTCTAATATTGATAATCTAAACAATGATGAACCAGATCTTGATTTTGTGAGTGATTTTGATTTAATGACAGGGGATACATTTAATATGTATTCTAATTCTAATGATGATAATCAACTTGGTAGTAATGTAAAAATTAATGATCCTGTAAAAATGTATTTAAAAGAAATTGGTAGGGTTGAATTATTAAGTCAAGATGAAGAAATTGAGCTAGCAAAGAGAATTCTTGAAGGTGACGATGAAGCAAAACGTCGTCTTGCTGCTGCAAATCTTCGATTGGTTGTTTCGATTGCAAAACGATATGTAGGTCGAGGAATGTTGTTTTTAGATTTAATTCAAGAAGGAAATATGGGACTGATTAAAGCAGTAGAAAAATTCGATTATACTAAAGGGTTTAAATTTTCTACATATGCTACATGGTGGATACGTCAAGCAATTACACGTGCAATTGCTGATCAAGCTAGAACAATTAGAATTCCTGTTCATATGGTAGAAACAATTAACAAATTAACACGTATTCAAAGACAATTAATTCAAGAATTAGGAAGAGAGCCACAAGCTGAAGAAATTGCAGAAAGAATGGAAGGAATGACACCTGAAAAAGTACGTGAAATTCAAAAAATTTCATTAGAACCTGTTTCTTTAGAAACTCCTATTGGAGAAGAGGACGATTCGCATTTAGGAGATTTCATTGAGGATGAAGGTGCAATGTCTCCGGATGATTATGCTGCTAATGAACTATTAAAAGATGAATTGAATGATGTATTATTAGAGCTAACAGACAGAGAAGAAAAAGTATTAAGATTACGTTTTGGACTAGATGATGGAAGAACAAGAACATTAGAAGAAGTTGGAAAAGAATTTAATGTTACTCGTGAAAGAATTAGACAAATTGAAGCAAAGGCTTTAAGAAAATTAAAGCATCCTTCTAGATCAAAAAGATTAAAGGATTTTTTAGATAAATAGCATGAAAAAATCAAAAAGACTAGATTGTATAGGGGGATATGTTGATCAATATGCAAAAGGAATGGTATTAGCAGATATTGGGACAGATCATGGGTATTTACCTTGTTATTTAATTGAAAATCATTCTAGTAAATTTGTATATGCTTGTGATGTTGCGATTAACCCACTTAATGCCTGTAAAAAAAATGTAATGCAAAAGAAAATGGATCACTCTATTCAAATGTGTTTAGGAAATGGACTAGAACCTGTTATTGATTACCCAGTAGAAGTTGTTACGATATCTGGGATGGGTGGTTTATTAATGGAACAAATATTAAAAAAAGATTTACATAAATTAAAACATGTACAGTTTTTAATTTTACAACCAAATGTAGGTTGTGATGTTGTAAGAAAATATTTACTTGAAAATGGTTGGTCTATTATTGATGAGACTGTGTTAGAAGATATGCATCACTTTTATGAAGTTATTGTATTTCAACATAAACAGTGTGGGATTGAACAAATGAATAGTTATAGTTACCAATTTGGTCCTGTATTACTAAAAAATAAGGATGATAACTTTATAAAAAAATGGAATTATGAACTAAATATCAAAAAAAGAATTTTAATTGATTTAAAAGAAAAGCATGATCAACAAAGGTATCAACAAATCGTAGAACAAATAAAATTAATTGAAGAGGTATTAAATGAAAATTAAGGAGATTATTCATTATTTAGAAGATTTATTTCCACTAGATTTAGCACTAGAGTGGGATAATTGTGGCATCCAAATAGGTAATATAGATGATGACGTAACTAACGTGATGGTTGCATTAACTCCAGATTTGAACGTTATTGAAGAATGTATTCAATCTAATTCTAATTTATTAATTACTCATCATCCATTATTGATAAAAGGGATAAAAAATATTGATGAAAATACATATTTAGGAAAATTAATTTTTCTTGCTATAAAAAATGGTATCACAATATATTCGTTGCATACATGCTTAGATATAGGTACATTAGAATCAATGAATAAATGGTTATTTGAAAAATTAGATATTGATAATATTAGTAATATTGATGAAGAAGGACTTGTAAAAAAAGCGTATGTCGATTCCACATTAGAACAAATTTCATCACTATGCAAAGATAAATTTAATCTGCCTTTTATAAAAGTCGTTGGAGATTTACATAAACCAATTAAAAGTGTTGCAATTGTAGGTGGAAGTGGATGTAGTTACATTTCATCATTAGCTTCTTGTGTAGATTGTTTGATTACAGGTGATATAAAATATCATGATGCACAACTTGCATTATCCTTAGGTTTAGCACTAATTGATATTGGACATTTTAGTGAACATGTATTTGTAGAAAAATTATGCATGCTTATAGAAAAACAATTTTCTGTTTCTTGCTTACCTTCTTTGCAATGTGACTACTTTACATGCAAGTAATATTATTGATGTTTTTCTTTGATGAATTTTTAATTTTCGTTTATAATAGATTTATAGTTAATAGGGGGGATGAATAATGGATTATAATAGTAGAAGACATAAAATTTTTGATTTAATGCAAGATAATGATTTATTAATTTTATATTCAGGAAAACAAACACATATTAGTGTAGATGCATATTTTCCTTTTGAAGTGAATCGTCAATTTTTTTATTTGACAGGTATTAATCAACAAGATGTAATTTTAGTTATGCATAAAGGAAAAAATAAAAAGACTACTATTTTTACTAAGAAAGTAGATCCTTTAGAAGAAAAATGGAATGGGAAACAACTTACTGTAGAACAAGTTTCTTCTATTTCTAATATTCAAGACGTTAAATATTTAGATGAATTTGATGGATATATTTCTCGATTAATGATGTCTGAAGAAATTCGTACAGTATTTTTTGATACGTATAAGCATCAATTGAATGATTTAGATGATTACAATCTTGTAATGGCAAAAAAATTTCAATTAAATTATCCACATGTAGCTATTCAAAATATTTATAACGATATTGCAAAATTAAGAATGCAAAAAGATGAAGATGAAGTAAATGAAATAAAAAATGCAATTGATATTACAAAATCAGGATTATTAAATATTTTAGATCATTTACAACCCAATATGTACGAATATCAAGTACAAGCAAATTTCGAATATCAATTAAAATATATGGGAGCAACTACATCATTTGATACAATTGCAGGTAGTGGATATAACGGAACAATGCTTCATTATGTTGAAAATAATAGTGTGTGCCAAGATGGAGATTTAATACTATTGGATTTAGGAGCAAAAATTAATGGATATTGTGCAGATATTTCTCGTACATATCCGATTAATGGAAAGTTTAGTCAAAGACAAAAAGAAATTTACAATATAGTATTAGAGGCAAATTTAGAAGTGATTAAGCATGCAAAAGCAGGAATGACTTTATATGAATTAAACGAAATATGCAAAAATGTGCTTTCTAATGGGTTAATGAAAATTGGTCTTATTTCTAATCCTAATGAACTTTCTAAATATTATATGCATGGTGTATCTCATCATTTAGGAATAGATGTTCATGATGCAAGTGTTATATCTAATAATGTATTAAAACCAGGTGCAATTATTACAGATGAGCCAGGATTGTATATTGAAGAAGAATCTATAGGTATTCGTATAGAAGATGATTTACTGATTACTGAGGATGGATGTATTGTGTTATCTCAAGGAATTATTAAAACTGTAGATGAAATAGAAGAATATATGGAAAGTAGAAAAAAACATGATTAATTTCATGTTTTTTTAATATTACGTACTAATTATCCCATAAGAGCTATCAATAAAATTATTTAGTCATGTATCGTTTTTTTTGTTGACTAGTTATAGAATGAATTATTAAATAACATCATATACATATTTTGAGGTGATTTAATGATTCATCTATGTCAAGATAAAATTATAATCAAACAATATGAACAATTATTAATTTTAGAAGATAATTATATTGTTATTCAAACACACTGTAATATGATTAAAATATCAGGAGAAAAATTTATCATTGAATTTTTTACAGGTGATGAAATTCATTTAATTGGTATGATTAAGGAAGTAAAATTTTGTGACGTATAAACGACGTTTTGGATATGATATATATTATTTACAGTGTACAAATGTTGCTTATTATTTAGATATATTTATGCGATTAAAAATAAAAGTATATTTTTTAAAGAAAATTGATACATATACTTATCAATTTTATACAACTAGAATATCATCTTACAAATTAAGAAAATTAGATTTACCTATTCAATATTATAAATCTGTTGGATTTATTTATTATATTACTCTTTTTTTTAGAAACAGAGTTAAAATGATTGGTGTTATTACGTTTATGTTTAGTTTAGTCTTTTTCAATCAACTTATTTTAAACATTAAAGTAATTGGTTCTCAAGCAAAATTAAATAGTGAGATTATTCATCATTTAAAGCAAAACAAAATTAGTTATTTTAGAAAGAATCCTAGCCTTAACCAATTAGATCAAGTAAAGAGTGTATTAGAAACAGATTTTGCAAATAATATTGATTGGATGAATATATATCAAAAAGGAAGGACTATTTTTGTAGAATATACAAACAAACAAGATTCAATTGAAACAAATGAAGATTCAAGACCAATTATTGCATGTAAGGATGCTGTAATTAAAAAATTCCAAATTGAAAAAGGAAATATACTTGTTCAAATTAATCAATTTGTAAAAAAAGGAGATATTCTTGTTTCTAATGAACTAGAAACTACAAGTCAGGAAATCATAACCGTTTTTCCTAAAGGAAAAGTTTATGGATATACTTGGTACGATTTTCATTTAACAATTTACTCTGATGATGAAGCAGAAGCGTTTGATGATTTATTAAAGATGGCTCGGGATGAACTTTCATTACAAATTGGAGTTGATGCCACTATAGAAAGTGAAAAAATTATAAAATTTGTTAATGATAATGGTGAATATCATTTAGATATACACTATACTGTAGTTGAAAATATTGCATGTAGGCAATAAAAAATGTTATGATATCATAAATAATTATAGTAATAAAAAACTATTTGGAGTGATGAAATTGGATAAAAGAATAATAAATTTAGAAAATTGTACAATAGAAGAATTGCAACGCCTTATTGGAATAAATGAAAGTAATATACTTTTTTTAGAAAAACAGTTTCATTGTAATGCCATTATAAGAGGAGAAGAATTAATTATACAAGATATATCAAAAGAAGATTTTGAATTATTAAAAACAATGATAGAATCATTAATTCGACTTGTAAAACAAGGGATTACTATTTCTTCAAGAGATATGATATATAGTTATCAAATGACAAAATCAAAAAAATAAACGAACTAGAAAATTTATACAAAATTAATATTGCAAAGACTATTAATGGCAAAATGATTTATCCAAAAACAATTGGACAAAAAGAATACTATTACGCATTAAAAAATAATGATGTAGTATTTGGAATCGGTCCTGCAGGAACAGGAAAGACCTATCTTGCCGTTATATTTGCAATTACAGCTTTAAAAAATAACACTGTTAAAAAAATTATACTTACACGACCCGCTGTAGAAGCAGGTGAAAGACTTGGATTTTTACCAGGAGACCTTAAAGAAAAAGTAGATCCATATCTAAGACCATTATATGATGCGTTACATGACATGTTAGGAATGGAACAAACAGAAAGGTTAATTGAAAAAGGAATTATTGAAATTGCCCCTTTAGCGTATATGCGTGGTCGTACTTTAGAGGATGCATATGTTATATTAGACGAAGCACAAAATACTACAGATTCACAAATGAAAATGTTTTTAACAAGATTAGGATTTAATTCTAAAATGATTATTACAGGTGACATTTCTCAAATTGATTTACCGATAGGAATCAATTCTGGATTAAAAACTGCCTGTAATATTTTAAAAAACGTAGATGGGATTAAATTTGTAAGATTAAGTGCATTAGATGTTGTAAGACATCCAGTAGTTCAAAAAATTATTGAATGTTACGAAAATAAAGATTTGTCTAATGATGATCAACTTAAATAGATGTACACCTATTTAGGTTTTTTTGTAATGATGAGTGCTTAAAAGCAGACGTATTTACTTTTGTAGATATTGCTTTTAATAACAAAAATAAGTATAATATTTTTCAATAAAAGGAGAAATTAGATGAAACTGATTGTACTTGGAACTGGGCATGCAAGTGTAAAAAAATATTATCATACTTGTTTTGTACTAGAATCAAATAATGAATATTTTTTAGTTGATGCTGGAGGCGGTAATCAAATATTATCACAACTTGATAAAGTAAATGTTTCCTTAAATCAAATCCACCATTTTTTTATTTCACACTTACATACTGATCATGTATTAGGAGCAATATGGGTTATTAGAATGATTGCAACCAATATGAATAATCATAAATATAGTGGAAATTTACATATTTATGGGCATAAGGAATTAATTGAGGCATTAAAAAAGATGTGTGAGTATACATTACAACCTAAAATAATTCAATTATTTTCTAGTCGTATTTTATTTCATGTAGTAGATGATGGACAAACAGTCCAGGTTTTATCATTTCCTGTTACATTTTTTGATATTCATTCTATCAAAATGAAACAATTTGGTTTTTCATTAATAGATCATCAAAACCAAAAAATTACTTTTTTAGGTGATGAACCATATCATGAAAATTGCTATCCCTATGTAAAGGATAGTCATTGGTTATTTCACGATGCATATTGCTTAGATTCAGAAAAAGAAATATTTTTGCCTTATCCAAAACGTCATAGTACTGTAAAAGATGCAGCAATTATTGCTAGTAAATTAAAGGTGAAACATTTAGTATTATGGCATAGTGAAGAAACTCATGATATATATAAGCCAAAATTATATTTACAAGAAGCTAGTCAATATTTTAATGGAGATATTTATATTCCGTTAGATTTAACAATAATTAATTTATCTGTAGAGGTATTAAAATGAAAAAATTTAAAGAATTAAGATTAACAATTTTTATATTATTTTTATTTGTCGGTATTTTATTTTTTTCTATACAAGCAATAATAAAAAAAGATATTAGTCTAATTATTATTACATTAACATTATTATTTGTTTGTTTTATCGTTTTAAAGATGAGTATGTATATATTAGATGATTGTATAATGATATATGAATATAAATGGATAGGGATACTTCCTACAATAGTTCAATATGCAGATGTAAAAAATGTCAATGTAATTTCTAAACATCGTGTTCAAATAGTTCATCAAAAAAAATCAATTGTTTATGTTTTTGATTCATCTAAGTTTGTTGAATCATTAGACAAAGCATTAGACCAATATCGTATACAAAAAAAGAGGGAAATTAAATGAAGTGGTTAATTAAGTTATTTATTAAGGATTATGAAAATGTATCTAATCCTAAAGTTAGACAACAGTATGGATTATTAGTTAGTATTGTATCTATTTTAATTAATGTAATCTTAGCTTTTGTAAAGTTTATTGTAGGTATTTTAACAAATAGTATTAGTATTCAAGCAGATGCATTGAACAATTTTTCTGATGCAGGAAGTAATTTAGCAACATTATTTGGTTTCAAATTAGCAAGTAAACATCCTGATGCAGATCATCCATATGGTCATGGAAGATTAGAATATATTTCAGGACTTATTATTGCGTTTTTAATCTTACTTGTATCTATTAGTTCATTAAAAAATTCTGTGATGAAAATGTTTTTTCCAACACCAATAAGATCTAATTTTTTTGTAGTATTTATATTAATTATTTCAATAATTTGTAAGTTGTATATGGGACTTATTAATCAAAAGTATGGAAAAAAAATAAACTCGACTGCATTAAAGGCAGCAGCTCAAGATAGCTTTAATGATACTATATCAACTATGTTTGTTCTAATTTCTATTTTGTTATATCATTTTACTTCTAAAAATGTAGATGGATTATTTGGAATAATTGTCTCATTATTTGTTTTTAAATCAGGCTTAGAAGTATTTAAGGAAACAATTCATCCACTTTTAGGTCAGGCGCCTGATAAAGACATAGTTAAAGGAATAGAGGAACTTGTTTGTTCTAATGAATTAGTAATAGGTATACATGATTTTATGTTACATGATTACGGTCCAGGGCGTTCTTTTGTTACGTTGCATGTTGAAGTAGATAGTAAAATGGATTTATTAAATATTCATGATGAAATTGATAGTATAGAAAGGAAGATTTTAAAAAATTTTAATATACTTGCTACTATTCATATTGATCCAATTGATTTAAATAACGAAATTGTTCAACAATTAAAAATGCAGGTAATGTCCATTGTAAAAAATATAAATGATACATATTCTATTCATGATTTTAGGATGGTGGTAGGAAAAAAACATACAAATATCATTTTTGATGTAGAAATTCCTGCTAGTGATATGGTAAATACAAGTTGTTTAAAACAAGAAATTATTAATAAGGTTCAAAAAATAAATCCATCTTATGATTGTGTCATACAAATAGACCGTACATTTTATTGAATTTGCAATAAAGTATTGTATAATAACACATAAGAATTAAAAAACATTTTATAAGACTAAAATAGGAGGTATTAGAAGGTGAATGTACAGGATAATTTTAATAGATGGTTAAATTATTCTAATTTAGAGGAATCACTAAGATTAGAGTTAGAGCAAATGAACGAAAAAGAAAAAGAGGATGCGTTTTTTACTAATTTAGAATTTGGTACTGCAGGAATGCGAGGCATCTTAGGTGCAGGTACTAATAGAATGAATATTTATACAGTACGTAAGGCAAATGTTGGTTTTGCAAAATACATTATGACATTAAAAGATGGAAAAGATAAAGGGGTAGCAATTGGTTATGATAATAGACATATGTCTTATCGATTTGCAATTGAATCTGCCAAAGTACTTGCAAGTTATGGAATTAAATCATATATATTTGAATCTTTAAGACCTACACCTGAATTATCTTTTGCTGTAAGATATTTAAAATGTGCTGGTGGAATTATGATTACAGCTAGTCATAATCCTAAAGAATATAATGGCTATAAAGTATATGATAAAACAGGTTGTCAACTTATTCCTCAAGAAGCAGATAAGGTAGTTCAATATGTTAATGAAGTAAGTGATGAATTAACAATTAATGTAATAAGCGATAAACAAGCATATCCTTATATCCATTATATTGGAAAAGAAGTTGATGAAGCATATTACAAGGAAGTAATGAATGTAGAGATCAATCCTGGTATGGATAAAAATGATTTCAAGATTGTTTTTTCTCCTCAACATGGTACCTCAAACATTCCAGTTAGAACTTGCTTAGAAAGATTAGGATATGACATTATCCCAGTTTTATCTCAATGTGCTGCAGATCCAGATTTTACAAATACTAAATCCCCTAATCCAGAAGTAGAAATATCATATGAACTAGCAATCAAAAAAGCAAAAGAAGTTGATGCAGATATAGTAGTGATATGTGATCCAGATGGAGATAGGCTAGGAGTAGGTGTTAAACATCAAGGTGATTATGTATTAATGAGCGGAAATCAATCAGCTGCAGTATATTTAGAATATATTTTAAGTCAATTAAAAAAACAAAATAAATTGCCAAGTCATGGAGTAATGTATAATACAATTGTTACTTCTGATTTAGGTGAACTTGTTGCAAAAAACTATGGAATCGATGTTGAAAAAACACTCACTGGTTTTAAGTTTATTGGTGATAAAATACGTAAATATGAAATAACAGGTGAAAAACAATTTGTTTTTGGATATGAAGAAAGCTATGGTTGTGTAATTAAAGATTTTGTTAGGGACAAAGATGCAATTCAAGCAGTTTTAATTGCAGCAGAAGCAGGAAATTATTACAAGAAACAAGGTAAGGATTTAATAGATGTTTTAAATGAATTATATCATAAGTATGGTACATTTAAAGAAACTCAAATTGCATTATCTAAATCAGGTGTTATAGGTGCAAAACGTATTCAAGAAATAATGTCAAATTTAAGAAATCATTTGCCAACGAAAATTTCAAGTTATAATGTGATTGCTATAGAAGATTACCAAGAAGGTAAAAAATACGAAAATAGTAACGTAACAACAATCGATTTTCCAAAATCTAATGTCTTAAAATTTTATTTAGAAGATGGTTCATGGATTGCAGCAAGACCTAGTGGAACAGAGCCTAAGTGTAAATTTTATTTCTCAGTAAAAGGGGAAAATATAGAAGACGTTAATCAAAAAACTGTTCTTCTAGAAAACTCAATACTAACACTAATTGGTGAAAAAAAAGATTAAAATAATACTAAAATGTAAAATTTTAATATTAAAAGGATTAATTCTTGAATATATACAGGAATTAATCCTTTTAGATTATTTATGATTAAATCTAAATTAAATAATTTTTTTAAGGTCAATATCAGGTTTATCATAAGTACTTAAACAATCATAATCAAATTGTTCTAAATATTCTATTACTTGGCTTGTTAGATACGTAGGAGTAGAGGCACCTGCTGTAACAGCCGCATAGTCTTTTTGTTTTAAATCATTGATATTAATATCATGAACCGTTTCAATTAGTTTTACCACTGCATTTGAGTTTTGTTTTGCAATCATTGCAAGTCGAGTAGTGTTGTTTGAATGGGGATCTCCAACTACATATATAATATCTACTTCTTTTGGGATAGTGGTCATGGCTTTTTGACGAATCATTGTTGCATTACAAGTTTCTTTTAATATTTCTACATTTTTTAAGGACTCTAACGCGACTTGACATATATCATGTACATCCCATAAGCTCATAGTAGTTTGATTAGTTACAACATAATGAACATCTGGATAACTAGTGTACTTTAAAATGTCATTTTTATCTTCAATAAGATGAATTTTTTGGTGATCAATTGCAAGAGCACCTTCAGATTCAGGATGTCCTTTCTTTCCAATGTAAAGTACTTCTTTGTGCTCCTTTATTGCATTTTTAATTAGTTGATGCGTTTTGATGACATCTTTACATGTTGCATCAACTACAATTAATCCTTTATTTTTTGCTTTTTGAAATACGTCATCTCCTGCTCCATGTGCTGTAATAATTACGATTCCTTGATCAATTTCATCTAATAATTCTAATCTTGTTTTTCCTTTTTTTGCTACAGTATGGATACCTAAATGTGTCAAAGCATCAACAATATATTGATTGTGAACAATCATTCCTAAAATATATATTGGAGTATCTGGATATTGATTACGATACTCTTTTGCAATTTTAATTGCATTGACTACACCTTTACAATATCCTCTTGGGACTATTTGATATACTTTCATGGTTTCCTCCTTAAAAATCTACTATATTATAGCATATTTTCAAAATTAGGACTAGTTTTGCTAGGATTTGTATTCTTAGAAATTGCTTCGTCAATTTCCTTTTCAAGAGTAGGAGATAAATCCATTTGATTAACTGCTTTTATTACTCTAAAAGCAGTCTTTGCATTAGATAATATAGGTCGAACTTGATAAATAATAGGAATGACTTGATTCATCGTATTAATTGTTTTTTGTGCAGTTCTTAAAGTAGATTGCATATTAAATGAAAAAGTAGGTTTTCTTGTAGGTTGTGGCATGTAAAAAGGCATATCCATATTTTGTGTGGGATAATAATTTGGAACATCGTAAAATGAAATATAATTTTGGTAATTGTCCATTGTAAACCTCCTAATATTTTTTTACCTATATTATCATATGCAATAGAATTCAATTTGCTATTTAAAGTAGATTCATGTATAATCAAGTAAATAGAAAAGGAGAAGTGCGATGAATAATTTTGAAAAATATAACTTAAAACCATTTGTAAAAGATACGATTGAAACGTTACATTTTAATCAACCAACTAAAATCCAAGATATGGTGATTCCTCTTGTATTTAAACATCAAGATATTATTGGCATTTCTCAAACTGGAACCGGGAAAACACATGCTTTTTTAATTCCAGTAATGAATATGATTGATCCAACTTTAGATAAAGTACAAGCTGTAGTAACTGCACCAACAAGAGAATTGGCTATGCAAATTTTTGAACATGCAAAATTATTTCAAAAAAATAATCCAAATATAAGGATATCATTATTAATTGGAGGAAATGATAGACAAAAAGCTATTGAAAAGTTAGCGATTCAACCTCATATAGTTATTGGAACACCTGGTAGAATAAAAGATTTATCATTAAATGAATTAGCGTTAAAAATAACTACAGCAGATATTTTAGTAATAGACGAAGCAGATATGACTTTAGAATTTGGATATTTAGAAGATATAGATGCAGTCGCAGGTATGATGAAAGACGATTTACACATGCTTGTTTTTAGTGCAACAATTCCTCAAAATATTCGTCCTTTTTTGCGAAAATACATGAAATCTCCAAAAATCGTTGAAATTGATGAACGAAAAGTTACTACGGATAATATTCAACACGTATTAGTGCCAACTCACCATCAATCTAGATATAAAGTATTAAAAAAAATAATGGACGGAATAGATCCATATATATGTATTATATTTTGTAATAAACGTATTGAAGCAAGAGAAATTGCACAAAAGTTATATGATGAAGGATTCCGTGTTGGTGAAATTCACGGTGATTTAGAGCCTCGAGAAAGACGACAAATGATGAGACGAATTAAAAATATGGATTATCAATATATTGTAGCTACTGATATTGCAGCGCGCGGCATTGATATCGATGGAGCAAGTCATATTATTTCTATGGATTTTCCAAATGATTTAGATTTTTATATACATAGAGCAGGTAGATGTGGTAGAGGTAAATATACTGGGGTATGTTATAGTTTATATGCTAGCAATGATGAAGCATCTATTAAAATATTAGAAAATCGTGGAATTCAATTTTTAAATAAAGAGTTTAAAAATGGAAAATGGATTGACCTTGCCAATCGTGAACGTAGAATTAAAAGAGTTAAACATACTAGTGATTTAGAAACACAAATTACAATGATGGTTAATCGACCTACGAAAGTAAAACCAGGTTATAAGAAAAAAAGAAAACGAGAAATTCAAACATTAGTACGTAAGAAAAAACGTGAAATTATTCGTCAAGATATTCGTAGACAAAAAAAGGAAAGAGCAAAACAAGCTCAAATAGAAAAACGTTTAAATAAGGAGTGACATGCATGTTAAAAATTGGAAGCCACGTAGGAATGAGTGGGAAAGAGATGATGGTTGGTTCTGTAAAGGAAGCATTGTCTTATAATGCAAATACATTTATGTTTTATACAGGTGCACCTCAAAATACTAGACGTAAAAAAATAGAAGAGTTAAGAGTGGAAGAAGCAATAGCATTGATGAATGAACATGGTATTGATATTAACGATATTGTGGTACATGCTCCTTATATAATTAATCTTGCAAATACAATTAATAGTGATACCTATGAATTAGCTGTTGATTTTTTAAAACAAGAAATTCAAAGAGTAGAAAGTATAGGAGTAAAAATATTAGTACTGCATCCTGGAAGTCATGTTAAAGCTGGTGAAGAAAATGGCTTAAATCAAATTGTTCAAGGATTAAATGAAGTTTTGACTAAGGATACAAAACTTTCTATTGCATTAGAAACAATGGCGGGAAAAGGATCAGAACTTGGATACAATTTTGATCAAATTCGTTATATTATGGATCATGTTACTTATAGTGACAAGCTTGGTGTTTGTCTTGATACTTGCCATCTTCATGATTCAGGGTATGATTTAAATCAATTTGATGATATTTTAGATGAATTTGATAAAACTATTGGAATTAATAAAATACTTGTAGTTCATTTAAACGATTCTAAAAATGAAAAAGGAGCGAAAAAAGATAGACATGAAAATATAGGCTATGGCCATATTGGATTTGAAACATTATGTAAAATAGCACATCATCCAAGATTAAAAGATGTTCCTAAAATTTTAGAAACACCTTATATTAATGATAAAGCACCTTATCAAGAAGAAATTTTAATGATTAAAGAGAAAAACTTTAATCCTAATTTAAAATAAAGGAGTAAATAAATATGGCAGTGAGTGATTTAATTCTTCCTAAAAAATATGAAAGTAAACTAAGTCTTATTCAAACAGAAGAAGCAATTAAATTTGTAAAGGATACATTCGAAAAAAATTTGTCTAGTCATTTAAATTTAATGCGTATTTCTGCACCACTTTTTGTTCCACTTTCTAGTGGATTAAATGATAATTTATCAGGTATAGAACGACCAGTAGTATTTGATATTAAAGAAACGGGTGTAGATGTTGAAATTGTACATTCATTAGCAAAATGGAAACGTATGGCTTTACATAAATATCAATTTTCATGTAACTCAGGATTATATACTGATATGAATGCAATTAGAAGAGATGAAGTATTGGATAATATTCATTCTGTCTATGTAGATCAATGGGATTGGGAAATTGTTATTTCTAAAGAAAATCGTAATATAACAACTTTAAAAAATACAGTTTGTTCAATTATGAAAGCATTAAAAGAAACAGAATTAGCTGTGAATAAAAAATATTCTAATTTAGAACCTGTTATTCAAGAAGATGTATATTTTATTACATCACAAGAACTAGAAGATAGATATCCTAATTTAACACCTAAGGAAAGAGAGTATCAAATTACAAAGGAATATAAATCAGTTTTTATTATGAAAATAGGGGATAAACTTCAAAGCGGTATACCTCATGACAAAAGAGCTCCAGATTACGATGATTGGGAATTAAATGGAGATATCTTAATTTATTATCCACTTTTAGATATGGCTATTGAAATATCTAGTATGGGGATTCGTGTAGACGAACAATCATTATTATTACAATTAGAAAAATCTAATCAGTTAGAACGTCAAACATTACCATTTCATCAAGCATTACTAAACCAATTACTTCCATTAACTATGGGTGGCGGAATTGGACAATCACGAATATGTTTAATATTATTAAATAAAGCACATATTGGTGAAGTACAAGTTTCATCATGGTCTGATGAAATGTATGAAGTTTGTCAAAAACATCATATTCAGTTATTATAAAAGGCAACTATCTATTCATTAGTTGCCTTTGTCATTTTTAATATTTCTTCTTTAAGAACAGAAACCATGTCTTCTTGTTTTACTTTTCTAATAATTTCACCTTTTTTTATCAATAATCCTTCGTGAACACCACCAGCAATTCCTATATCAGCGTTCTTTGCTTCACCAGGTCCATTTACAGCACAACCCATAATTGCAACTGTAATATTTTCGTGAATTGTATTTAAAAATTCTTCAATTTCTTTTGCGATTGGAATAAGATCGTATTGAATTCTGCCACATGTTGGACAAGAAATTAATGTAGGAACGTTTTGAATTAGATTCATTTCTTTTAAAATGGCTTTTGCAACACCAATTTCTTCTGTAGGATTATCACTTAATGATACTCGTATTGTATTACCAATTCCCTCATATAGTAAAATTCCTAGACCTACACTAGATTTAATTGTTCCTCCAAATTTTGTTCCAGATTCAGTAATTCCAAGGTGCAAAGGATAATTAAATTCCTTACTAGCAAGTTTATAAGCTTCTATAGAAAGCAAGGATGATGATGCTTTTAATGAAATGCATATGTCGTAAAAATCTAATGATTCTAATATCGCGACATGTCTTTTAGCACTTTCTATCATTGCTTCTGGAGTAGGCTTACCATATTTTTCTAAAATATCTTTTTCTAATGAACCAGCATTTACTCCAATTCGTATAGGGATGTGTTTTTCTTTACATGCTTCTACAACAATTTTAACTTTCTCAATAGATCCTATATTACCTGGATTAATACGTATCTTGTCAATTCCTGATTCAATAGCTAGTAATGCTAATTGATAATCAAAATGAATATCAGCAACTAATGGAATTTTCACTGATTTTTTGATTTCTTTGATGGCATATGCATCATCTTTATCAAATACAGCAAGTCGAACTAGTTGACATCCTAATTTTTCTAGTTCATTAATTTGTTCAATTGTAGCTTTAATATCTTTAGTTTTGGTATTTGTCATGGATTGAATAATTACATTATTATTTCCACCAATTACTAAATTACCAACTAAAATAGATCTTGTTTTTTCTCTAATCATAATTAACCTCTTCTCATAGTATTTTTAGTTTATGTAATTTATTTAAAACATTTGTTATACAGCTTGATACAATTAATTTTCCAATAGATTTATATTTGGTAACGATAGTTGTTTAATTGATACATTAATCTACCTAATTTAAAATATTATAAATACTATCAGTATATAATGTATTTTGTTTATTATATTATAACAAAAAATAAATATAAAAAAAACTCTATTAATTTATAGAGATTACTAATTTAGCTAATCTTGATTTTTGTCTTGAAGCATAATTTTTATGATGAATTCCTTTAGTTACAGATGCATCTAATTTACTAGAAGCGATTTTAAATGCTTCATTTGCTTCTTCTTTATTTCCAGCTTCAACAGCAACTAATACATGTTTAATTGCAGTTTTTAAAGCAGATTTGTATGATTTGTTAATTGCACGTTTTGCATTGTCATTTTTATAACGTTTAATTTGTTGTTTCATATTTGCCATTTTATCCACCTCCGATTCATCTCTAGCTAATTCTATCAAAATTATTAATAAAATGCAACTTCATTTTAAAAAAATTACATTTTCGTGTGTAGTATTACAATTGATGTGAGACAAATAAAAATAAAAAAAAGAGAGAAAATCCTGTATAATTGAAGTAAGCAAAAATCAAATACGAAAG
>JAHHSU010000080.1 GCA_020025035.1 Thomasclavelia sp.
CATTGATTTCTTACATTTCTATGAATCAATTTTCACAACATCTTTAGCTTGAATTCCTCGATCACTTTCAAATGTTTCAAACTCTACTAGTTCCCCTTCATTTAGTGATTTGTACCCTTCTTGATTAATTTGACTATAATGAACAAAAATGTCTTTTCCCCCTTCTTGTTCAATAAATCCAAATCCCTTTTCACTATTAAACCATTTAACTTTTCCTTGCATAAAAACCTTCCTTTCTTTTACAAATCAAGTATATACAATCATACACAAAATAGAAAGAATTTTTAGTCGACAAATTTCTTATGTTTTTTTGATACTGAAAGTACAAGTAATTGAATTGTTTTAGGATTTGCTTTTTCAACTAACGATACACACCTTTTCATTGTATTACCTGAAGTCATTACATCATCTAGAATCAATACTTTTCGATCTTTAATTTCATCTATATTAGTAATATGGATAATCTCATTTACATTTACTCTATTACTATACATTTGATCTGACTGTTTGTATTCTTTACTTTTATACAAACCTAAAAATATTGGCAATCCTAGTGTTTTAGCAATTTCATGCATAGGTGCAAAACCTCGTATATCATTTTGTTTATTAGAAGATGGGACAACTACTACTGTATAATCATGATACATTTTTCTTATTTTTTGAATATACGCACCAAAAAAAACCTGAGCTAATGCAATATCGTTTTGACCTTTATATTGATAGAGTATTTTTCTAAAAAAGTCGTTATACTCATACAAATACAAAATTTTATAATTCATAAAGGTAGAAAATTTAAATATCACATTTAGTTGTTGATAACAATGGAAGCATATTGGTGAATGATATAAATGTGCATACAGAAAATTGTCCTGTGTACGTTTAAAACATATTAAGCATCTATCTTGTTTAAAGAAACAATCTTTGAGATGCATAATTTCATCTCTTTTGTTTTGAAGCTTGATAAAAATATTACCTCCCCTTTTGGATACATTGGATTTCTCCCTACTCTTCCAGCAATTTGAATTAAAGTAGACATATTAAATATATTAGACGCAGCGTTATAGACAATTACATAGACATCAATAACTGTTATTCCTCTTTCTAAAATTGTAGTAGAAACAATAAAATCAATTTCTTGGTTTCGAAGTAATTCTATAACATTAGAAATATTTTTTGTTTTTGAACTAACACATCTAAACTTATATCCTTTAAAATAACGTGTAAAAATCTCAAAATCCTTAATTCTAGGAACATAAATGATTACAGGATGATCCCACAGTTTTAATTTATTTTTAATAAATACTAACCACAAAAACTTAGGTAAAATTTTAATAGTTGGTACAGGCAAATCAAATTTATGGTACCTCCTATTTAATACAAAATAACTTGCATCTTCATATTCTCCTATATCTAATGTCGCACTCATAAAAATGTATTGTCCTTTAAGCGACTGAAAGAGCATATCTTTTAGTAAAGAGTTATGATAATACGGAAAAGCATCTGTCTCATCTAAAATTAGTAAATCAAATTGTTGATAAAATCGATACAACTGATGCGTTGTACAAATAATCAATTGTCCATGAATATCTCCTTTTTTCTCACCATAAAATACTTCTGGAACTATATTTATAAATTGTTTTTGAATACGAATTGATAATTCCTCTACAAGAGATTTTCTTGGAACTGCAAAACAAACACGTTTTCCTTGATTTAAAACTAACTTCATCACATCATATACAATTTCTGTTTTACCCGCTCCACATACTGCTAATACTACAGCATTCTTTCCTTCCGTATAATTATTGACTAAAGATTCAGATATATTCTTTTGTTTAGACGATAAATCATAATCTAATTGATAATATACGTTACTATAAGGATATGTAATATGCTCCGTTTCTAATAATTGGTCTACAAATATTAGATCAAATTCAATACACCTCCTACAATAAAATCTACCATTTAATTCACCAAAGTATTTTGGATTAGTTGTCTGACATCTTGGACATTTCACTATAACCACCTATATAAGGATAACATATTATCCTACCTAATTTGTCTCATATATGTTTCATTATTTGTTCAATTTTTGTATTTAAAAAGCTTTTAACTAGATATAACTAGTTAAAAGCAAATTTATTTTTTAAATATTATATATATAGGTAGTCCTACCATTAAAGTACCACCTATAATATTCCCTACAATAGAAATAAAAAGATGTATCATTACATTTGGTAATGATATCGCTAATCCATATTCTGCAAAACACATTGAAAAAAATCCCATATTGGCAATACAGTGTTCAAACCCTGGAACAACAAAAGCTGTTACAAAAAATAAAATTAAAATCACTTTGACAACATCATCTTTTATTTTAATCCCACCATATGCAGCAATACATACAATAAAATTACATAAAACAGATTTCAACAATAACTGTGTAGGTACGTAATTTAGTTTAGTATCATAAATAGGCTTTAAATAGTCTTTCAATAAAGAACTCATACTACCACTTTTAATAAATAAAAATCCTATAAACATTATTCCTACAGCATTCCCAAGCAAACATAATAACCACGGTCTAACTAATTCTTTCAACTTAATTTTACCATCATATACTGGAATAATTGTAGTAAAACAATTACCAGTAAATAATTCAGCTCCTAAAAACACAATTGCAACTAATCCAATTCCAAATGTAGCTGCCAAAGCTATTTTACTCAATTCTAGAAAATTCTTATGTAATAAAGCAGCTAATGAATACGATAATATCATTGCAGCTCCTAAATAAAAACCTGCCATAATAGACCTTACTAAAAAACGTATAGGTTCATCATTTGCCATTTTTATTTTTTTGATAGCTAAATCATTAAGCAATTCTACATCATTCATACTATACCCCCATATTTCTACAATATTATAAACTATTCCTTTTTTTATTTCAAACCTATGTAGTATTATAATTAACA
>JAHHSU010000081.1 GCA_020025035.1 Thomasclavelia sp.
CTATAAAAAATAAACTTTTTTGTCTCTTAATTCCACTTTCTGCTTGCAATTCAGGCTTTTTTTTTTGTAAAATTGTGGATGAACGTGGAAGATTTTGTGATAGTACTTTTACGTGAATTAATTATATGAAATAATATTTACATGAAAGGAGATTTATAGTGAATTTAAAGAAAATAGTATCAATTTTATGTATTTTTGCACTTATTATATTTTCAAGTACTTCTAATGGAATATATTCATTTGCAAAAGGAAATATATTAGAAAGTACTATACATGAAACTGATGACGTATCTAATAGTGATTTAAATAAAGAAAATTTAAAACAAAAAGAGGAAGTATTAGATGATGATACAATAATGGATGAAGAATCAGCTATACAAAAAGAAGAGGCTGTTTTTACATCAAAATCAGTAGATGGACCTGATTTAAGAGGTGAATATAATGCATCATCTAAAATGTTTAATTCTAATGGCGAAAAAATGCTTGATGTGACACAAGAGGTTTTAAATAGTATTAATGGAAATCAATTACAAACATCAAAAAATACTAATAGTAGATATTATCAAATGACAACATTGACTTATAAAAAAACACTTGATTTTAGTAGACCATTTGAGATGAGTGGATCATGGCTTTTTGAATATAAACATTGGCAATACATAGATGGAATGGCAATTTCTTTTCATACTGAAGGTACCAATTATAAACTTAGAGAGAGCAAACTATATCCAGGTCAATTAGGAGTATATAATGGTGGATATGGTGCTAATTATGTTTCTGGGTTAACTAGTCCTTCTGTTATTGCAGAAGTTGATATATTTAGTAATGGTGATGCAAGATATGCAGATGATGGATTGTCTAGTTCACATATTGGTATTAATAGTATTCTTGCTCCAGGATATCCAGATATCTATAGACCTAAAAGGTGTTCTACACAGTATATTGATGCTACAAATACATGGAGAAATTATACTATTAAGTGGGAACCAGATGATAGTGAAAATCAAAATACAGAAGGAACACTAACGTTTAAAAGTATTGATGATAATAAAACGGTATCATACAGATTTTCACCATATGCATATTGGAAAGATAAATACAAAACTGTTAATATGACAATTTCATCTGGATGTGGTTACTCAGCATCAAATCTTAATGGACCAGGACCTGTATCTATGTTTTTACGTATTGGTAAATTAAAATATACTGATGTAGATGGAGAAAACAATCTTGAATACGTAAGGGCTCTTGATAGTGGTCTAACAAGTGCTACAGGACAAAAAGGATATGCAAATGTATCTGAAACTTACGATTTAAGTAGTCCAGTAAAAGATAGAAATATATTATCATATTTACAACCTGGACAATTAGCACAGGTAAAAATAACATTAAAGAATAGGCTGAATAAAACATTTAATGTTTCTGATATTATTAGTCTTAATAAATTAGCGGTGAATGGTACAAATCTTGAAGTTGTACCTGGTAGTATACAATATGAGGATAGTAATTTAACAGATGGAATACAAAAACATAGCCAAGATATATTTGATAGTGAACATCCATTGCAAGTTTATTATCCAAAAAATGGTGGAACGTATTCATTGTATTTTAATGTAAAAATACCAGATAATTTTTCATATAATATTACACAAAGTGTAGATAAAAATTCGTTACCATTAGTGGAATTAAAATTAGCATGTGGGCAAAAAGGAATGACACAAAGTTTTCTATCTAAAAACTGGGCATTTGCCTCTAAACCATCAATTCAAGCAACGGATAAACATATAGGAATAGGTGAAGAGGTGTCGTTTAATGATGTGATACAAGGAAAAACATATGACGATGTGAGTTTACATCCATTAAGTGAAGGTGCAAATTATGCAATTGGACTAGGAGAGGAATTATATCAAAGATTTGATTATGAAACAAATTCATGGGTAGATATTCCTAAATCAAAAGAGGCAACACCTAGTAATGAAACAAATGTGTATGCATATAATGCAAGAGTAAAAGATACAAGAAGAGATATATTAAAAGATAACCAATTGTTATCTGATCAAACAACAAGTAGAGCATTTGTTAGAAATCAAGAAGAAGATCGAAATGGTTATGTATTATTAACAAATAATAATCAATGTGAAGTTAGTACTCAAGAATTAAAATCAAAATACAATTCGAATGAAAAGCTATTAAAGTACCTTGAACAAGCATTATCAATTAAAGCATTAGACGATGATGGAGGGAAAAATATAAGTAAAGCAGATCGAATAGAATTATCAGGAGAAATTCCAGATTTTACAAATCCACAAATTAAGGAATATCCTATTACAATAAATGTATACGATAATGATTATAATGGTGGAAGAGATGTAGCAGTTAATAAAACAATCACGTTACGAGTGATTGAAAAGAAACGTACGTTAACATATGATTATAATGATGGAGTAAGTAGTCTTTCAACTCAAGAGGTAGGAGTAAATTCATTAATTAGTGAACCAACAAACCCAACAAGAACAGATTATCAATTTGTAGGGTGGTTTAATGGAGCAACACAATGGGATTTTGCAACAACACCAATGCCAAATAATAATTTGACATTAACAGCACATTGGACAGTGGATACTTCAGCATTACAAAAAAAAATAGAAGAAGCAAACGCATTAATTCATGGAGAAACATTAATTCCAAATTCAAATAAAGCAATCCAAGCAGTAATAGATGAAGTAACACCTCTTCTAGGTGATAAAGATGTAACTGTAGAAGCAGTAAAACAAGCAGTTCAAAAATTAGAAGAAGCAATGACTGCAGGGATACCAAAACCTAGCACAGACTTAATAAATCAGTTAAATGGATTAGTAAATGCAACTGATGTAGACACAACAGGAATGACACCAGAAAGTATCA
>JAHHSU010000082.1 GCA_020025035.1 Thomasclavelia sp.
AGAAACTTCTACATCCCATTGGACTAGCAGTGTCATCTCTAATATAATCGGGATATAAACATTGTGATGATGTTAGTATTGCTTGGTCTAATATGTCCTCATTTTTACCATCCTGTCTAATTATAAAAACTAGCTTAGGAAAAATAACTTTTTGTTTTATCTTATCACCATGACCTTTTCTTCTAACTTCCATTATTTTTTTAGCAACCTCTCTACCCCAAAAGGTTATATCTTTTCCAAATGTAAACGTTGTAAACGGAAAATCACCTCTTGAAGATTCTCTTGTGTTTAATTGAAACTCAAGAGCTTGAAGTCCATTTTCTAACTCCTCGATTGTTTCTTTAATAGCTAACTCTAATGCTTTTTCATTATCTAACCCCATAGATTTGAATTTATCGTACCATATTTTTTCGGATTTATTACAGTATTTAGCTAAAGTAGTGTCTACTTCAGCTAAAGTAAAACCACCATACTGAGCAGATGCATTTGTTACAATTACATCTCCCAAAACACCAATAGCATTTACAATATCTTTAGGTTCTTTACAAAAATATCCATTAATATTAAATCCACCATCTAAAATGTTTTCTGCTTTAATTACACAACAATTATGAGTACCTATCAGACGATTATCTATATCGTGTACATATATATAACCATCATTTACAGCTTGTGCTTCTTCTTTTGTAAGAAAATATTTTTTAAACATTTCAGCTAATAGAATTTTAGATGCATTTGTTCTTTTTGCCGAAAATAACATTGAGTTAAGATTAGAATTACTTCTATCTCTTTCATTTAATGTTTTATTAAATTCCACAACTACTGTATTCATCATTTCTGCCATTTCTTTCTTCCAATTACGATAACTTCTGTAACTATCAGCAATTGGGATATCTATTTTTGCCAAACCCATTTCAACAACTTGGTGTATTCTCTCTACAGTTGTGTTTTGTTTGTGGATTAACGGTAAAACTTCTTTTTCTAATTCTTCAATAATATAAGGTGTTATCTTTCTACCTATTCTCGAAGCTGATTTTTCAATTGCATTTACTATTTTTTGAAAATCAAAATCTTGTAATGTTCCATCTTTTTTCAAAACTTTTATCACTTATTTCACTCTCCTTTTTTGATTAAAAAACTTTACTAAAACTCCTATATTTAAGGGATTAAAGAGTTTTATCTAAAAATTCAAATTCTAATTGATTTTCACATATATTTGAACATAAATATCCACTTTGAAAAGGAACACCAGTTGCTTTATAATCACCTTGTTTTATATAGTTGACTCTTGGACTAAGATATAATAATTCAATCTTGTTGTTCTTAAACATTGAAAATCTATCTTTGTGGTCAAAGATACCTTGAAAGTTTATAAGCATTGCAAATGGCTTACCTATTTCATATAATCTCTTAAAGATTTCGTTTTTTAACGAATAAGGCGGATTGCTAATTATGTAATCACAATTAGGAACTGACTCAGTAAAAAAATCTTTTCCATCTTCGATGTGACCAAATATTACATTAAACCCTTCTTTTTTAAATATTTTTACATATTCGCTATCCTCTTTATCGAAAGGACACCAAATAGTTGAATTAGGTTTTAGCCTTTTTATGATTGGATAAACCGCATAACTAGGTGTATAATATTCATCGTTTTTATTAAATTTATATTGTATTTGTGCCATATAATTACCTCCCTTTTTCATCATATTATATCATACTAATTATATTTTGTCAATAACTTTTTACAACATTATCTAACAAACTCAAAACCGTACATACACCAACAGCACCTATTCTATCTGTGTAAAAAACATTAGGTTTGTCAATATTTACATCTAATTCGGTTGTTAATCTACCATCATCATCAAAACAAGTTCCTACATTGTAAACCAATACTTGTTTATGATTACTTAATTCACTTGATTTAACACTACCTTTTATACCAGTTGCACATATAACTACATCGGCATTATGTAAACTCATTTCTCTTACAAGTATGTTGCTTTTGCTATTTAATGTAATAACGGTTGCACCTTTATTTATCATAAGTATAGATAACGGTTTTCCTACCAATTTTCCTCTACCAACTATCACAACCGTTTTTCCCCTTAAATCACAACCCGTGTACTCTAAATGTTCCATTATTCCTTTTGGTGTTGCAGGAATATTAGAATAATCGTCATTTATTATTTTATTAGAATCCTTGAAACCATCAACATCGTTTAGAAATTTCAAATTATACTCATAGTAATCCTCGACTTCTTTTAGTATTGGTAGTTGACAAATAACGGGTGTCTTTATTTCGGAAATTATTTTTCTATTATTTATGTCAACTACTATTTTTTCCGCCATTATACCTAATTCATCAGCATATTTTAATTTGCTTTTCATATAGGTTCTAGTTCTATTATCTTTGTCATCGGTTATAATAGATAATTTAGGTTGGATACCAATTTGTTTTAATTTCTCAACCTCTTTTTTTATTTGTTCTTTTTTAAAATTCTGAAATTCTTTCATATCCAATATTGGCATATTATACCTCCCTTATATTATTTTTTATCATTAATCTTTTCAATAGCTTTTTCTATATTAATAGTAATATAATTAATTGCCAACCATATCATGATAACTATCCAAAATAATTGGACAAAGCTTATTGACAATCTAGGAAAAACTAACCAAGTTACTATTGTAAATGCTAAAGGTGGAAACATTATAGTCATAAAAAACCCAACTATCCACCATAATACATCTTTAAAATTTTTCATTTTTTACCACTCCTATTTATATTCATTGTCTACTTCTATTCTATTAGACTGCTT
>JAHHSU010000083.1 GCA_020025035.1 Thomasclavelia sp.
GGATTAAATTTATCTCCTACTGTTAGTGTTTTATCTTCTGCATTTATTACTGGAATAGCATTAATTTCTTCTAACTTTGGATTTACTATTACTTTTATTGTCTTTGTTGCTTTTGCTCCCTGTGAATCTGTTATTTCATATGTTAATTCGTATGTTCCAGGAGTATTTGCATCAATATTATTCTTAACTACTTTAATATCTTTTGTTATATCTCCATCTTCTCTATCTTTTGCAGTTACTCCGTCTAATGGATTAAATTTATCTCCTACTGTTAGTGTTTTATCTTCTGCATTTATTACTGGAACTACATTTATATCTAACCAATCCTTACTCCAAATCGCATACAGTACAACTTTTTCACCAGCAATATTAGTTAAATTTTGAATTTCTTGCTCATCAGTATACTCAACATTACCATTTGGTTGTTTTGACCATCCTTTAAAAGTGTATCCATTTCTAGTAAATGGATTTTTACTTAACTTTGTAGATGTGTTTAATTCTATAGACTGTGAAATCATATTTCCATTTCCACCATTAGCATTGAACTCAACTGTATATGAAGTTTGTTGATTGTCCTTATAGAATGTAAAAGGAATCTCGAAAATCTTACCAGAAACTACTTCAGTTATAACAATTGTATAAACGCCTGTTTCTAATGTGTCATCATATATATAAACCAGCATTTGTTCAGAAGTATCGCCGTTTACTATCTCTACTTCGTTATCCCCAATGTTTTTTCCTGTTGGGTCTTTGATTGTAAACTCAAATTGCGGATAATATTGCAAACTGTTTCCGTATCTATCATAATATTCCAGTGTAAATTCTTGTTCAGTATCTCTTTCTATTTTCATTTTTTTATCTTCAATTATGTCTAGTTTTTCAATAGGATTATCTATTTCTTTACTTCTTATAACCCAGTCTTTTGTAATCTGCCCATCTTCTTTTTTCAGGTCTAGGTTTTGTTGATTAAAAAATGGTTTAAAGGTCACATTACCAATAGAGGTTTGTGCAGCCGAAATATAAACATGGTCTTTTTCCACAACACCAGAAGTAGCAATATCCAATCCAGGTGTTCTTAATTCAACTGTACCTGTTAATTCTCCTTTTACTTCTAATTTACCATTTTTATTCAATATCAACTGTGAACCATCTTCCCCAACAAAACTACCGACACTAAAAGATGTCGTCACATTGCTAATGTCTAACTTACTTTTAGAATCTAGTTCTAACTTTCCTTTAATATTCAAAAATTCAGTCAGATTTTTTACTTTTATTCTAGAATTCTTTAATGTCACATCATTAAATCCTTTAAGAACAGGACCATCAGTTTTATCATAACCATTGAAAATAATTGTGGCATTCGAGGTATCATAATTGTTTTCAAATTTACCTGCTGAAATCTGACCTATATTAAATTCTACATCTGCATTTACTTTTCCATTTAAACCACCAGCATAGATACCATCTTCAATATTAACACCTTTAATCAAATCTAAGGTTACAGGAATAGCTGATTCTCCAGTTTCAGAACCAGCATATATTGTTTTAAATTTAAACGCATCTCCTACATAGCCATCTACTCGTAAAACAGATTTTGCTCCTTTGTTGGCTGTGCCATTTTGATAAGCACCGCCATATACACTAGGTTTTACTGGATTATTTTTATTATTTTTCACATTAATCATTTCAAGCGTATGACCATTTAAGTAGATTTTTTTTGCAACAAATTCCACATTTTCAAATTTGATATTCGCTCCCAACTGAACAGAAACCCTACTTGTAAGTGCTCCATTGCCAGCATTACCACCTTCAATTTTGATTGCTTTATTAAATGTGAATATACCTTGATCTGAGAAATTATCGTCATTTTGAATCGTTACGTTATTAAGTAATACTAGTGTATCATTTTCATGTGCATGTTTATAAGCAGTTTTAAAATCATTAAAAGGTTTTTCCTCGCTACCATTACCACCTTCAGAAGCAAAAGTTTGAATATAAATCTTTTTTGACTTTACATTATTCGTTACTACATCTTTAGTTTGTCCTTTATTGGGTTCAGTCAGGTTTACTTCATTCTTTGCTTCTTCCTCATTCAACATAGGACTTTCAATTGTCATATCTTTATTTTCCTGTGCAAATATAGTTGTTGGAACTCCATTTAGTACGGTAGTTGTCCCAATTAGTGTTGTCAGAGCTAATGCTGTTGTTTTTTTCACAATATCCTCCTCCTACTTCTTAAAGTTAATTCTTTAATGCTTGATAATGTAGTTTTAGAAAATGACACATCTTATTTTGAAGTATCATTTCTATAGCATATATAAGGTTACAGTTATATCAGAGTGTCAAAAATATATTTTTAAGTTTTCGATAACATTTCTTAACATGGGTTTTGTAAGAAATGTTAGCGTTCCAACAGATAGTATTAGATTTATTTTTTAACATTAAATTCAAAATATCAAAAAGTGCCTATTATAAAATAAGGCACTTTTTGCGTTAAAATAAAAAAATAAATTTTATCTATTATTATAAAGTAAACTTTTTTTATTATACATTTTTAATCATACTATGAAAATACTTAAAATGTTCATTTAACAAATTATTTAAAATATAGAAATTTTCAAAAGTTTATTGTAAAATGATAATGTCTTATTAATTATTAACAGCTTCTACTTAATAATAAGACTTTTAAGGTTTCTAATATCATAAATAAAAAAAGAGTAACCTTAAATAAAGCTGCTCTCAGAGTGTCGACAAATCGACACTCTTTTATTTTTTAGGTAAAATAAACTTGGG
>JAHHSU010000084.1 GCA_020025035.1 Thomasclavelia sp.
AAATAATAGCTAATGCAACCCTATCGTTCTTATGATAAAATACATTTGGTGATATATATGAACGAAAAATTTTTAAAAAGAATGAAGGAAATATTAGAAGATCAATATGATGATTTTATTCATTCATTAACAAACGAACAAAAAAAAGCATTATATTTTAATTTGCATTATCCTTTAAATCAACAATTTATAGATGAATACCAGTTAATTCCTCATCATTTTGTTGATAACGGATTTTATTATGATCATTTAACACATTCTTTGGGTAAGCATCCATATTTTGACTGTGGTGCATATTACATTCAAGAACCTAGTGCTATGATTGTTGCTTCACTATTAGATGTACAACCTAATGACTATATTTTAGATATGTGTGCAGCACCTGGAGGCAAAACATGCTATGTTGCTAGTAAGTTAGGCCAAACCGGTTTAGTCATTGCAAACGATATTAATGCATCTAGAGCAAACATATTATCCTCTAATATTGAACGTTTTGGAATTACCAACACGATTGTTACTAATTCAAAACCTAATTTCATTACAGAGCAACTACCAAATTATTTTGATAAAATTATCTTAGATGCTCCTTGTTCTGGTGAAGGAATGTTTAGAAAACTAGATCAAGCAATAGAAACCTGGTCATACCAAAAAGTACTAGATTGTGCAAAAATACAAAAAGAATTAATTACACAAGCATACTATGCATTAAAACCTGATGGAATCCTTGTTTATTCAACCTGTACCTATTCAAAAGAAGAAAACGAAGATATTGTAGACTATGTATTAAATCAATTTAAAGATCTTGAACTGCTTACTATTCCTCTACAAGATGGTATGATGCCTGGAATTAAATATCCACAATGTTGTCGACTTTATCCTCATTTACATCATGGTGAAGGACACTTTATCGCATTATTCCATAAAAAAGGCAATACATCTTTAAATCTAAATGTTCCTCCTATACAATCCAATATAGATGCAACGCAATACCAATTAGTAAAATCTTTTTATGAAGAAAATCTTAATATATCTATCCCTACATCATCTTTAATGATTAATTCTAATTCTCATATTTATCTAATAAAACCATATTTTCCAAAATTAAAAAATGTAAAAATATTAAGAACAGGGCTATATCTAGGTGAATGTAAAAAAAATAGGTTTGAACCAAGTTATTCACTGTCTCACACATTAAAAGTTGAAGATGTAAAAAATTACTATATATTTGATTCAAAGGATCCAAATATCCAAAAATACCTTAGAGGAGAAACGCTAAATGGTACAAATAAGAAGGGCTATGGTGTTTTATTTATTGACCAATATCCTTTATCATTTTACAAAGAAAGTAACGGTGTAATGAAAAATTTAATCCCAAAAGGACTTCGCAAACATTATTAAATTATTAATTTTGACAATCGTTATCTATACATACTATTCATTATTCCAATAGTAAAAATTATAAAATATTTTTTACCTAGTTTCTATTTTACAAAGTCAAAAAAAAAGATAAGTTAAAAAACTTATCTTTTTTTTTATTCAACAAATATAATAAATTTATATTTCCTATTCATCTACTAATATTCAACCTTTTCTAAAAGTGTCAATTCTACTCCCATTGGAACAAGGCTTCCAAACATATTAATTAATAATTTTGCTTCACCTTTTTGCAAGTCAATAGATTCAACTTTTCCTTCTTTACCCATTAAAGGTCCAGATACTACTCGTACATTATCTCGAATAGTAAAATTAATATTTAGTACATCACTACGAATACCCATCTTCTTTAAAATAGGCTCGATCTCACTTCTTTGAAGCGGAAATGGTTTTGCTCCACCTCCAGATGAACCGATAAATCCAGTAACTCCAGATGTATTACGAACAACATACCATGCTTCATCTGTCATAATCATTTCTACTAATACATATCCTGGAAACATATTACGAGTAATATTTACTTTTTTACCATCCTTAATTTCTGTTTCTGTGTGTTCAGGAATCACAATTTGAAATAAATAATCTTGTAATCCCATTGATTCAACACGTTTTTCTAAATTTTCTTTAACTTTATTTTCATGCCCTGAATAAGTATTTACTACATACCATTGTCTTCCTTCATCATTCATTCCAGCCATATTAGTTCAACCCCAACATTTTTAATATATTTGCAATCACAACATCACTACCAAAGAAGAATAATGCCATAATAAAACAAAAAACTAAAACTACAAATGAATTTTTTGCTAATTCTTTTTTTGTTAGCCATCTAACCTGACTTATTTCAGAACGAATTCCTTTAATACTAAACCAATCCCTAAATTTCATATTATACCTCCTATTTTGTTTCCTTATGAATTGTATGTTTCCCGCATCTTTTACAATATTTGTTTAATTCTAAACGTTGTGGATTGACACGACTATTTTTGTTTGTTGTATAATTTCTCGATAAGCATTCACTACATACTAATATCACTTTTTGTTTCATTAACATCACCTACGCTAGTTTAATTTAACATAGTTATATAGATTAGTCAATTTATAGTTAGTGAAAACAATACTTTTTCTTTTAAAAACTTGTTTTCTGTAATTCTATAACTCAATTTAACTTTTTTATTTAATATATTACGATGTAATTCATTTTGTTTTTGTATATTTTTTATTCTCTTTATAAAAACCTATAGATTATCTATAGGTTTTTGGTTTATTCAATCTTATTTTAATTCTTCTTTTCTTTTTAATACTAACATTGCAATTG
>JAHHSU010000085.1 GCA_020025035.1 Thomasclavelia sp.
AAATTGTACGAATAATAATATGGAGGTAAAACAATGAGTGTAAATAAGGACTTATATGAAATTAGTAAATCTTTAGCAAATATAAAAGAAACTGGAATGTATGATGTGGAAAAATACTGTTGTTCATTATTACATCTTACAAGTCAACTTGAATATTTTTATTGTCATTTAGTACCAAAAGGATCTGGGGATAGCACTAATACATACTATCGAATTCATCAACGCCCTAAAGAACATCAAATGGCTTATTTCAATATTGGAAGAGGATTTCCTAAGGAATTAATGGATGGACATTGGTGTTATGTTTTAAAAGATTTAGGTTATAAAGCACTAGTAATACCTAGTACGTCTATTAAGAATTATTCTAAACCTTGTCATCCACAATTTGAAATGGATATAGAAATTGATTATGAAGGGAAAAAACTTCATAGTAGGGTACAACTAAGTGATATTCGTTCAGTGGATTTTCAGCGATTAGATTTAAGGAAACCATTTTGCAATGTATATACAAGTAGAGATTTAATATGTAAATTTGTTAAGGAAAATATTTTTTAAAAAAAAGTTGCAATCGCAACTTTTTATAAATTTAATAATCGTTTTGTGTCTCTTGCAATAACTAATTCTTCATTAGTAGGAATTACATATACTTTTACTTTTGATTCTGGTTTTGTAATTAATCGTTCACCAGAACCATTTTCGTTTGCATCATCATCGATTACAATTCCTAATGCTTCACTAATTAAGTCAATAATTTTCTTTCTAGCATAGAATGAGTTTTCTCCAATTCCTGCAGTAAATGCAATAGCATCTACACCACCTAATGCAATAAAATATCGACCAATATAAGCAGTAACACGTCTAAAGAAGATATCAAGTGCTAACTTAGCACGTTCATTTCCAGCATTAGCAGCTTCACATACATCTCTAAAATCACTTGAGACTCCTGAAACACCTAATAATCCTGATTCTTTGTTTAACATTTTAATAACTTCTTCCATACTCATTCCAACATTTTCAATTAAATAATCAATGACAGAAGGATCTACGTCACCTGAACGTGTTCCCATCATAATTCCAGCAAGTGGAGTAAATCCCATTGATGTATTTTTACATTTTCCATCTTCAATAGCAGATAAACTTCCTCCAGCTCCTAAGTGTGCCACAATAATCTTAGAATGTTCTGGATTTCCTAAGTGTTCAATTACACGTTGTGAAACATAATAATGACTTGTTCCATGTGCTCCATACTTTCTTATTTTGTAATCTGTATAGAATTTGTATGGAATTGGATAAATATAGGCACTTGGTTTAATTGTTTGATGGAACGCTGTATCAAATACTGCTACTGCTTTTGCATTTGGCATAGCCTCTTTAAATGCATAATATCCTGTTAAATGTGCAGGATTATGTAAAGGCGCAAGTGATTTTAATTCATCAATCTTAGCAGCTGTATCTTCATCAAAGATAACAGATCCAGAAAAGTATGAACCTCCTTGAACTACGCGGTGTCCAACTCCTTTGATTTCATCTAGTGAACTTACAATGTTTTTGTTAATTAAAGATTGAAGTAATAAATTTACCGCTTCTTTATGATCTTTAATTGGTTGAGTTGTAACTTCTTTTTTTCCATTATATTTAATTGTGAAAATTGCATCTTCAAAACCAATTTTTTCAATCACTCCTGATGTGATTACAGATTCATCATCCATTTCAAATAGTTGAAATTTTAATGATGAACTTCCAGCATTAATAGAAATAATTTTTGCCATAAATACACCCCTTTGTTACATTTCTATAAAATTATTATATGTCATCTTTAATAAAAACACCAACATTATTTACGTTAATTATTTAACATATAAATTTTTTATGATACAATGTATATCGATTTATTTCTATATATAGAATCAATGAAACTGCTTTTCAAAGAATAATTATTCACCCCTTTGTATTAAAATATGGATAATTTAGTATAAAAGGTGCTATTCAATGTTACATTTAAGGAGAAAACATATGCGAAAAAAAGGAGTTCGTTTGATGAATTATATTGCATTATTTAGTGCAATTCAAATTATTTTAGAAGTATTTAATCGATTTATTCCAAGTATGCCTCAAGGTGGTAGTGTATCATTTTCGTTGATTGCTATTTTTTTAGCGTCCTATTTGTTAGGAGTTAAAGTAGGTGTATTAGTTGGTTTAATTAGTTCTATATTACAGTTTGTTTTAGGGATTACCGTTTTTTATGGATGGTGGTCTATGTTATTAGATTATGTTTTGCCCCTTTCTATTTGTGGACTTGCTGGATTATTTAAAAATATAAGATATAAAAATATTGAAATTCCAGTTGGAATTGTGTGGGTAATGGGTATCAAATTTATATTTCATTATTTATCAGGTATTTTTTTATTTTCTGAATATGCTGGAAATCAAAATATTTATTTATATTCCTTAGTTTATAATTTAGGATATAATATTGTAACATTAGTAGTATCGTTGATATTAGTAACACTTATATATCCTTCACTATTAAAATTTTTCGACAAATAAAGTTTGGTGTGTGTGTATACATTAGCTACTAGATTTTTAATTTAATCAATATATAATAAAGTTATGGCAT
>JAHHSU010000086.1 GCA_020025035.1 Thomasclavelia sp.
TTTTAAAGATATATTAAATTATTATAATGATCTAGATTTAATATTTATAGATCATGAGTTTTTGAAATATTGTAAAGATGATGTACAGGCATTGATACATAAAATTGAAGTAATATTAGAAATAAGAAATGATTTAAACTCAAACATTAATTTAGCTTTAGCAGTAGATCATTTAATATATAATTTATAAAGAGGATAAAAAAATGGAAAAAATCGTAGGGATAAGGTTTAGTAAAACAGGAAAGAAATACTATTTTGTAACAACTATTCAATTAGAAATGTTTGATAAGGTCATCGTAGAAACAGTTCGTGGATTAGAAATGGGAGAAGTTGTAACCGATTTAAAGGATAAATCAGAATTTGAAATGGAATTAGATTTAAAACATATTATAAGAAAAGCTACGTTAGAAGATATTGAGATACATAAACAAAATGAACTTAAAGCAAATGAAGCAATTAAAAAATGTAAATTAGTAGTAGATAGGCATAACCTAGATATGAATTTGATTCATTGTGAATATACCCATGATGCATCAAAAGTGATTTTTACTTATACCTCTCAAGATAGAGTTGATTTTAGAGATATTTTAAAAGAATTAGCAAGTCTATTTAAATGTCGTATTGAATTAAGACAAGTTGGACCAAGAGATCGTGCAAAAGTTATAGGTGGAATAGGAGTTTGTGGAATGCCATTATGTTGTGCTACTTTTTTAGGTGAATTTGATGGTGTATCAATTAATATGGCAAAAAATCAAATGCTTTCGTTAAATGTAGATAAAATATCAGGAGTATGTGGTAGGTTGATGTGTTGTTTAAAATATGAAGATATTACCTATAATCAAGAAAAACAAAGATTTCCAAAGATAGGTAGTAAAGTAGTTTATGAAAATGAAACCTATAAAATTGTTTCATATAATATTATTAATAATCAAGTAAAAATATCTAATGATACGAGCTCAATTTTTGTAGACATCGATAGTATTTGTATTGTATAAAGGAATGAATGGTATGGATAATGTAGAGATTACTAATTTTTTATTAGCCTATGAAAAATTTAGAATCATACAACGAAAAGATATGTTCAATTTTTCGTTAGACACTGTATTGCTTTCTCATTTTTGTACAGTTAACCAAAATACAAAAAAATAGTTGATTTTGGAACAAATAATGCAGCAATACCGCTCTTGTTATCAATGCGAACAAAAGCATATATTGAAGGGGTAGAGATTCAAGAAGAAGCATGTATCATTGCTAATAAAAATGTAAATATTAATCAATTAGATCAACAAATCAAAATCGTAAATCAAGATATCAAGGATTATGTAAAAAATGTTAAAAATGTAGATTTAGTAGTTTGTAATCCACCATTTTTTAAAGTAGATGAAAATAGTAATTTAAATGAAAGTATGTATTTGCAAATTGCTAGACATGAAATAAAAATATCACTTGAAGAAATTGTTAGCAATGCTGCAAAAATTTTAAAATATAAAGGTAGATTTGCTATTGTTCATAGACCTGAAAGATTAATGGATATTATCATGTATATGAAAAAATATAGGATAGAACCAAAACGCATACAATTTGTTTATCCTAAAAAGAACAAGGAATGTAATACAATTTTAATAGAAGGAATGTATCAAGGAAAGAGTGGATTAACTATATTACCTCCATTATTTGCGCATGAAGATAATGGAGAATATTCTAATGAGATAAAAAAATTATTTGGAGAAAAGATAGATGATTAGACAAAAGAGTTTTGAAAATTCTATAAATACGTTATATTTAGTTGCAACACCAATAGGAAATTTAGAGGAAATGACTTATAGGTCAATTAAAATATTAAATGAAGTAGATTATATTGCTGCAGAAGATACAAGAAATACAATTAAATTGTTAAATCATTTTGGTATAAAAAAGAAGTTAATTTCACATCATGAACATAACATTGAACAATCAACAAATAAAATATTAGAATTATTAGAAAATAATAGTATCGCATTAGTAAGTGATGCTGGATATCCCGCAATATCTGATCCAGGATATGAACTAGTACGTAAAGTTATTGATAAAGGTTATAATGTTGTACCAATAAGTGGTGCAAATGCATGTTTAAATGCATTGGTAGTTTCTGGAATTTGTCCACAACCTTTTTTGTTTTATGGATTTTTAAATCATAAAGATAAAGTAAAGAAAAAAGAATTAGATTATATAAAAGAATACAAAGAAACAATAGTTTTTTATGAATCACCACATCGAATTCAAAAAACGTTACAATTAATGAAAGAATATTTAGGTAATCGAAATATTGCATTGTGTCGAGAGATTACAAAAAAACACGAAGAGATTATTAGAGGAACAATTGAAGAAGTATTAGATATTTGTGATGGATTAAAGGGAGAAATGGTCATTGTTGTAGAAGGAAAGCAAGTTCAACAACAAAATCCTATTGAATTTGATTGTTCTATTGAAGAACAAGTATTACTTTATGTTCAAGAAGGAATGAATACAAAAGATGCTATAAAAAAAGTTGCAAAAGAAAGAGGTCTTCCAAAAAATGAAGTATATAAGATTTATCACATTCAAAATAAGCTGTAATTAT
>JAHHSU010000087.1 GCA_020025035.1 Thomasclavelia sp.
AAGTGCAAAGATAGCACGTTGCTAGGCATTAGTATCCTTTTGGATACCTTTTTTTGTTCATACAATTTCACATAATTGTATTTAAATTATTACAAATTTCTAAATTATAATGTGTATGTAAAATAAATAATAAGTTTATCTAAATACAAAATGGTAATACTTATATGAGGAGGTACTATTATGTCATTAAAAAATTTCTTTAAATACATTGTAAGTATAATAATTGTATTATTATTAGTTTCTAATGCTTTTTGCGTATTTCAGATTCATTCATTAAAGAAAAATTTGTATAATTCAACGGCAAATGGAAGTAATCCACAAGTTGAAAACGTTAAGTATAATGTAAGTAATGATGCAACTGAAGTTGTAAAAAAGGTAAAAGATAGCGTTGTTGGTATACAAGTGTTCAACAATTCTAGATTAGCAGGTACAGGAAGTGGAGTAATATACGAGGTATCTGGTAAAGATGCATACATTATTACAAATCATCATGTAATTAACGGAGCACAACAGATTGAAGTTGTATTTAGTGATAGTGAATCAGTTGAAGCTAATTTAGTTGGAAGTGATCAATATGGAGATATTGCATTATTGAAGATTACAACTGATCATGAACTTCAACCTATGAAAATTGGAGATTCATCTTTATTAGAAGCTGGTGAGCCTGTTCTAGCTATAGGTAGTCCTTTAGGAATTGAATATGCAGGTACTGTCACACAAGGAATTGTGTCTGCTGCATCTCGTGTGATTCCAATGGATGTTGATGGTAATGGTGTAGAAGATTGGGATATGCAAGTTATTCAAACTGATGCGTCTATTAATCCTGGAAATAGTGGAGGACCATTAGTTAACATGGCTGGTGAATTAGTTGGAATTACTTCAATGAAACTTGCTTCAACTGAAGGAATGGGATTTGCACTTCCAATTAATGATGTAGTAAAAGAAGTTGAACAAATAAAACAATTTGGTAAGGTTTCAAGACCAGTTTTAGGAATTTCAGGTGTATCTCTTGGAGACTTATCATCATACGAATTAAGATTATATCGAATTAATACTACTGCAACTGAAGGAGTGTATGTTGCTGATGTCAATAAAGGTTCTGCTGCAGATAAAGCAGGAATTAAACCTGGGGATGTAATTACTAAATTTGATAATGAAGATATTACAACTTATAAGAGTTTCTTAACAAAACTATATTCAAAAAATATAGGCGAACAAGTAAATATTACTGTAGATCGTGACGGTAAAAATGTAGATTTAACTGTAACCTTGACAGATAAATAAGTTTACTATTGATGATACGATAATAAGGCAGAAGATAATAAATATTTTCTGCCTTATTTACGTATCTTTTTGTATAATTGATTTTTATATACAAAATAAGTATTTTATTGTAAAATTAGTTTATAAAAATGGTGGTGATAATTTGAATAAAAAGGAAAGAATTAATTTAATTATTGCAGTAACTTTGTTTATTGTATTGTTAATTCCTATTGTATTTCAATATCAGAATTTTGTTTTTCATACATTTAAGAACACGTTTGTGCATTCCAAAATGTACGAAGCTAGAACTGATAATTTTAATGTCATATTTTATCAAGTAAAGCATGACGATAAATCTATGTATTTAGGAGACACAACTATTAATGTTGATGACAATTTAGTTACAGAAAATGAATCTAAATTGAATGTAATGATCAATGATCATATGTATACTCAGCATTTAAGTCAAGTTAGTGAAAATAAGTATTATATAGAACCTATGATGCTTCCATATGAAACAATTAATACTATTTCAATAGGATTATCTGATGTTACAATGACAAGTTTATCTAAAATAGATTATAAGTGTTTAGCTGGACAAAATAAGGAATTTACATTAGATAATGTATTTGTTTATCAAAATGCAATTCGTTTTGGACAATTAGATATTATGGCTAAAGATAAAGTTTTAAATATGTATCCAAATATTCAAATTGAGTATAGATATAAAAATTATTTAAGTAAAGCAAAGGATTCGTATATTACATTTTATAGCATCTCTGATCAAACAAGCGAGTTAATTGAAAATCTATCTAAGAGTATTAAAGAATTTAATCTACCTGATGATGTATTATTAGAGAATAGACCTATTGAAGTAGTCATTATTTTAAAAGGTGAAGAAGAATTAACGTTCAATATAGAATTAAAGAATACTGGAGTAGAAGAATGATGAAAGATTTAATATATATTTTAAAGAATAGTGTTATTAGTACACTAATTGTATTTACATCACTTATAATTAGTTTATCGAATTTTTATCATATTAACTTGATAGATAGTTTAGTACTATTAAAAAAATTAGATTTTTATAGTTGGGTATATTGTTTTGAATTAATTTTAATCACTATTGTATCTTTTGAATTATATAAGTTGTGCAAAGATTTTGTTTTGCGTCAATACTACTTATTGTTAATAGTGATTTTATTGTTATTTGTAATAGTATTAATGTTCGTACAATTTGATTTGATGATAAAGTTTATTATAATATTGTTTTT
>JAHHSU010000088.1 GCA_020025035.1 Thomasclavelia sp.
TAGACATTTTACTCCTATCTATTTAATGTCCCATTTTCGTGTCCAGGTTTAGATTATCTAGCAATTCACCAACATTAGTTATCTGTTACAATAGGAAGAGACTTTTGTAATATTAGTTTTTAAACAACTACTTGATATCAAAAACTTGAAAATTATTATTATTAAAAATAGATTTACTGCCTTCTGCCATTTTAAAATACCCCATTCTTGATAATTTAAAACTCTTATCATTTCCATAATATTTTCATGAGAACGGATTACAGTAATAAACTTGACGATTAGTGAACTTTTTCGCTTGAATAGAATTAAATTCACTACTTAATGGATATAACAAGGTTTCTCCAGCTACAATATCTCTAATAGTTTTATTTTCAATTTTATTTAATAAATTAGGATTTACAAATCGCGATGTGGTATCAATAGTACCATTATATTCATTTAAATAAATTTCGACAATTCTTTGTAAATCAGCCAACGTAACTATTTGATCCACATTAAAATCAAAAGTAATTTGGTTATGAATTACTTCTTCTTGTTGGTTATATTTAAAAGGTTTAATCATGATAGTTGGATTAAAGGCAAAACTATCAAAATTAAGTAATGAAGTAATTTGCTCTTGAGTAATTAAATGACATGAACTTAAATAATTCAGGATTTTATAAAAATTAGTAAGGTACTTCAATAATGAAAAGCCATGATCAGAAACCATATAAATCAATGTATGGTCATAAACATTACCAATTTTATCTCCAACTTCATTATAATAAGGTTCTTCTTTTAATCGTATGAAAACATTTTGCAATTCCTTAATAGCTGTATACATCGCATCAAAAAAGCATTCTTGATTAGAGGTGGAAATCATTTTTCCTTTTTCATCACGATAGACATAATCTTCGTGGGTTTGTTGACTAAAGAATTGTAAGAAACTACCGGTATCAGATTTTTTAAAGCTTAAATATTGCGGTAGATGATACATCACATATTCATTTACCTTATGGGGATTATCATTAGAGAGAAGATGATATTTACCTTCTACTTGCGCTATTTTAGCATTAGTGCAGGTAGATACATTATTCATCCCTGCTTCATTGAATTTCTTTTGTAATAAATACATATTTCCACAAGAAGCATTGGGAGAAAAATCGTAGTTTCCTCCAAAATAAGGAGCGTTATCAATACTAATGTTTCTAAAGCCTTGTTCCATATACATTTCACATTCATTTTTTCAAGCATTAAAATATCAATCATTTAAGGTTAATTGATTATTAGGAGTTACACTAAATGTATTAGTTGTCCCATATTCCTTAACATAAGGAGCAAAATATGCACCAGAATAAATAATTGGATTAGAGCATTTGGTTAAGGAAGAAAGACTAATGGTATTTAAATAAGAGGTGAATTCAGGGAAATTACTAATGAATGAATTTTTCCCATTTATCATAAAATCAATTTCTAACATCATATTCCAAATGATTCCTTGAGCTCGGTCAAAGTAAAATTGGATAACATTAGGATGATTATTAGATAAAGTAGTAGCTTTAATAACCGATTCACTAGACATTAAACGATTGCCCATTTTCATTGGTGAATTGGTGAATGCCCCCCCCAATGAAGAAATCGCGATGACACTACCAAAAATAGAACACATTAATAAGGTAACAGACTTTTTTGATAAACTAGCATTAAGTTGCTTAGAAACACATATCAAATAATAACCAACTTCATTCTTATGATACAAATGTCATAAATAAGGAAGTAAAAAAATACCAAACAAAGTATAGAAAATTGCAAAAATAATAGTTTTAACAACTGCTCATACAAAAGATTTCTTATGATGACTCTCCAAATCTTCTAAAAGTTTCATAATAAAAATACGGTAACAAGTGGTAATGATAAAGACTAAATTGATAGTAGCGAAGACAATACACAAAGCAATGGAAAAGTAAATAATGGCTAATGTCGTCTTTTCCCCTTTAGCAATCATTTCTTCATCCAATTCATTAAAATGTTTCTTTTCGGGATATGGTTCGATAAAAAAATAGATACAAAAAGCTGCAATGGCAGATAAAACAAATAAAACTTGAATAATAGTGGCAAATATTAACGTCTTCTTTTGATAATGTTTAGTATTCATACTACGATTATACTCCTATGCGTATTATTAGAAGCATATTAT
>JAHHSU010000089.1 GCA_020025035.1 Thomasclavelia sp.
AGAATTTAATTTAACAGTGTTATCATATACCATTGATTGAGGTTCCATCGTCCCACTTGCTCCATTAGCATTAAATCTAACTGTATAAGGATTTGGTTGCCATACTGCATATAAATCCACTGTTGCATTTGCTTGAGAAGTAAGATTTGTTACTTGACTTTCATCTTGGTAAACAACTTTTCCTGTTGGACTTGTTGCCCATCCTTTAAATGTGTAACCTTCTCTAGTAAATCTATTCTTAGGTAAAGTAGCCGTTATGTTCATTTCTATTAATATTGGTTCCATTGTACCTATTCCTTGATTAGGTTGGAATGAAACACGATAAGAAGTTTTATTTTCTGTTTTAATAAATCCAAATGAAATATTAAAAGTTTTACCAGAAATTGCTTCATGAATTTCAACGATATATCTACCAGCTTCCATATTTGGATCTTTTATAGTAAATACTAAATTATGATTATTTTTATCATAAGTTGTTTCCACAACATCTTTTTTTATAATATCTCCATGTTCATTTTTTAATTTAATACTGTATTCAGGAGTATAATTTATAGGATTTCCATTGATATCAGTACCATTGATTTTAAATGCTTGATCATTACTATTAGAAATATCTACTATTTTATCTCCTTCAATATCCATATTTTCAATAAATATTGGAACAGGTTGAACTACTTCTGGAGAATACATTAAAACTGAATCTCTTATTCTTGTAAAACGCTTTGCGTCACCAAAAGGTGGACGATACATATAATCTACCATCGTTACTCCACCTGTATTATCAGTTCTTCTAACGATTTTTATTTTAAAAATTCCTTTATTATCATCAGAGTCAGTTACATAGATAGATGTAACTAATCCTGTTTTTACATCATAATCAGCTCCCCAAAGTGTTATTGCATGACCTGTTGAACGTGTTGTACTATCTGTAAGAACAGATATAGTTGCAGGTCCATAATGAAGCTGACGAAGAACTTGTTTTGAAAATCCTTCCAACGTTGAAAATTTACCAGTTCCTGTTAATCCTCCAACTTCTTCAATATATGGAAAACTATTATCGCTTTCTACTCCGCCATATACATCAAAATCAGTTTTAGGTTCCCATCCAATAGAAGCCATAGACCATCTTCTACTCATGTTATTTGGTATTTTACCATGTAAATAAGCACCTTTTTCTAATCCTGTTAATTTATTATCAAAAGGGTCTGGATTTCCACTAGGGAAGCCACCTGTATAGTACCAACTTAAAGCTTCGACTGGATTCCCTCCTTGAGAAGAATCCCAACCTCTTCTAAAACGGTCAAATATCTTTTCTACATTAGTTTCTAGTGTATCCTTAGATTCTGGATGAGACTTAAGATATTGTTCTAAATACCAAGAAATCAAATTAGAACTTGATGCTGCAAAACATAATCCTGAGTCTTCTTTTCCCCATCTTTTTGTTGCGTCCTTCCATCCTTTATTAAAATTTACTCCAGGTGCATACAATGTCCCTGTTAAAGACGTATCATTCTTTGAAAATGTTAAACGTCCTTTTAAATTAGGAACATTAAGTATGTAATTACCATATTTATTATTCTTAGGATATGCAGGGTCATAATCCTTAAAATCATCATTAGAATTAAACCCATCCACATTAGGTAAATCGATTTCTTTTATATCTATAGTACTACTTTGAATTAAATCAGTACTTTCATTAGTTTCTCCTTCAACAGTTATATACAATTTAGGAAACAAAACAGTAAAACATACACATAATGATACCATCTTAACAGTATTTTGTTTCTTCATAAATTTATTCCTTTCTTTTTAATATTTATAAATACTCTAACTACACATTAATTCTAACATGATAACTGACAGCCTTCAACAAATTATTTGTACAATAATCTAATATACTAGATGATAAGGATTACATTATTAAAATTAATCGTATTAACTTTTTAATTCATTAAAATTTATGAAAAACTTGTTATTTTATAACAAATAAAATTTCATGCATTGTTAGTAATATAAGTAGAATTTATTTGTTGAACTAATGTATTTAAAATAATAACCTGAATTGTAAAATGAAAGTGGAATTATAAATAAATCACAAAAACCATCATCATCT
>JAHHSU010000009.1 GCA_020025035.1 Thomasclavelia sp.
ACTAAGTACGATTTTATTAGTAATGATAGGAATTTTAGGAGTGGTTTTGTATAATATATATTATAGGGATATAGAGAATAGTAGGTATTTATTATTAAGTTTGTACAATTCATTTACACAATTTACATACCTGGTGTTGGCGTTTATATTTGTATTAGTTTTTTGCAAAGATTTCCAAAACGGAGTTTATGCGTGGTATAAACAACTTGGTATTTCTGGTAAAAAAGTAATTATAATGAAATTTGTATCTTTACTAATAACCGTTTTACCAATAGTAAATATTTCTCTTATTATAGCACAAATTTGCATTGGAAATGCAGATATTCGATATTTTGTTTCTATCATTTTATTTACTAATTTAAATCTCATTTATACCATTTCGTTAGCGTTGTTTTTATCAGTTATGTTAAAAAAAGTAATTGTATCAACGCTTGTAATGTATGGCATGTATATAGTGTCAAATGGCTTAAATCTGTGTTTGTTTGGTTTATGTAATCCAGCTGACTCAAATAGTGCGACTTCCTATTATTTGGCTAAAATGCTTAATCCTTTGCAAATACACTATTCATTAAACAAAATAGACATATCTAGCTCCTTATTGTTTTTTATCGCAATTGCTATTCCATTAATTTGGATATTAGCATTTATTGTTTCAAGTATTTATATAAAAAAATACAAATAAATATAATACTTACAATAAGATATTAATTTAGAATCGTACTGGTATGTAAGATCTTTATTTTAAATTGTAATTGTATATTTTTAAACTTTTTATTCTTGTATCTATTTTGTGTTTTATAATAGTCGTTATTTATAGTTTGCTTAATTATGTTAAACCATATATAACTATTAATTTTGTCAATCAATAAATCTTTCTTTACAATTTTAAAATATTTTATAATGTGCATACTATATATGGGTGATAAAATGAACAATTATACAGATTTAGCAAGAGAATCTATTAGTCATTTAAAAAATAATGTTGATTATAGCTTTCATGAGCAAAAATTTGGAAGTGTTACATTAGAACATTATGAATTTTTTAGTAAGCCTAAAGGATTATATTATGAAATGGTTTTTGAGAATTTAGTAGAATCTGATTTATCAGATGCTTTTAATCATGTGTTAAAGCCTTATCGTAGAAAAAAAAGAGTTCTGTTTGTTGGGTTAGGAAATATAAAATTCAATGCAGATGCAATTGGTCCACTTGTTATTCAAAATTTGGATCCAGTAGAAAATAGAATATTTCTTTTTATACCACGTGTAAAGGGACAAACTGGTATGGATACTGCTACTATGGTAAAGCAAATGGTAAAAGCGTATCAAATTGATTTAGTTGTTGCAATTGATTCTCTTTGTGCTATTGATACTAATTCGTTGTTTCAAACGATTCAAATAAATACTATTGGTATTACACCAGGTAGTGCGTTAGGAAATAATAATAGTTCTATTACTAAGGATTATTTAAAATGTGATGTATTAGTTATAGGTGTTCCTTGTGTTATTAAAGTAAGTAGTTTAATTAATGAGTTTTTTAAAGATATTGAAGGTTTTTTTTATGAATCTTTACATGATGCTTCTACGATATTAAAAGTAGGTAAAAAAGAAGGTTATAATGGACATTTAGACAAAAAAAGTAGGACATTATTATTAGGCGAAATTGGTCAATTGCATAATAGTGAAAGATTACATTTAATTCATGATGTGATAAGACCAATTAATAAAGATTTAGTAGTAACTACTAAAGAAGTAGATAAAGCATGTAATGATTTAGCAATCACAATTAGTAAATGTTTAAAGAAATTTTTTTATAAATGAGTTCTATTAAGTTCTATTTTTAATATTTCATCATATATATAGTACTAATAGAAGGTGAAATAATGAAAAAATATACTAGATTACATTTATTAATTAAATTAACATGTTTTGTGTTGTTTTTTTATGGAATGACGCAATATACAAACCAATTATTAGATCATAAAACAGATAAATCAGTTTCAAACAAACAAGATACTCCTTTAGAACAGACCTCTACTACAATTACAACTGAAAATTCAATCCAACAACTTCATCATCAAGATCGTAAGAATAAAAAAATTTATATCTATTCTACACACCAACAAGAAGAATATGTAGGTGGAAATGTAGTGGAAGGAAGTAAATATTTATCTAAAATGCTTACTAACCTAGGTTATGAAGTTGTGGTAGAAGAAAGTAATTTTGATGCATATTCTAAAAGTAAAGGTATGAATTACAATCAATTATATAACGTCTCTAATACATTTTTAACTGAAGCAATTGTGAAACATGGAGGATTTGATTTAAATTATAGATTTTCATAGAGACTCAGTTGGTACAAATGTTTCTAGGTATATGGCAAACGATAAATCCTATGCTAAAATGATGTTTGTAATTGGAAATCTTAGTGAAAATGTCGAAACAGTTCGTACGATGTCTCAATCATTATCTACATTACTAGACAATTACGTTCCAGGAATAAGTAGAGGAGTAATGGAAAGAGAAGCTTATTATAATCAGTATGTTGCTCCTAATATGTTATTAATAGAAGTTGGAGGCGTAGAAAATGAATTTAGTGAAGTTAAATATAGCTTAGAAGTACTTGCATTAGCGATTAATGAATATTTAAGCAATGAAACTTAAAGATATATTGATAGATATTGTTGTTGTTATTGCATTATTGATGATGATACAATCGCTAAATATAAAAAATGATTTAAAAGAAAATATGTTATATAATGCAACTTCACAACTAGAACAAGATATTAAAGAGGAAAAAGTATTAAAAGATCATTATATTGTCTATGACAATGGAGAGGAAAATTTAGTAGCTAAAAGTGCAAAAAAAATGAGTTCTTCAGTAAATGAAGTGGTTAAAATAATTGTAATGTTAATAGGCGACTTACTTTCATTCATCACTAACTAGAAAACACATTATAAAATGTGTTTTTTCTTTACATATTAAAAAAAATCATATAGTATGAAATTGTTCAAGGAGAGAGGTAATCATGCAAAGATTTAAAACATCAAAAGAGGTGTATGATTTTTTAAAAATTACTAAACAAACAGTTTATTCACTAGATAATTTTCAAAAATTCATGAATGATATGAATAATCCACAACTGCAATTAAAGTGTATTCACATTGGGGGGACAAATGGGAAGGGAAGCACTACTAATTATGTTTGTGATATTTTAATGCAACAAGGGTATAATGTTGGAACATATACATCTCCATATCTAATTAATCCTTCTGATAATATTTGCATTAATCATCAACCTATTGATAGTAAATATATTGTAGATATTGCAAACAAATATATTAAGCAATGGATAGAATATCAAATTTCAAAATTTGAAATTGAAGTATTTATTGCAATTATGTATTTTTGCGATCATAAGATTGATTTTGTTATTTTTGAAGTGGGATTAGGTGGTTTGTATGATGCAACAAATATTATATCACCATTAATTAGTGTAATTACAAACATAAGTTTAGATCATGAAGAATATTTAGGAAATAATTACATAGATATTGCAAAAAATAAAGCGGGAATTATTAAGTATCAAACAGATTTAATTACTGCAGAAAGAAAAGAAGAATGTATAGAGGTTTTTAAACATACTTGCTATCATAATCGTTGTCAATTATTTCAAATTAATCAGGCTACAAATATTGTACAATTTCCTAGTGTTGGTTTTAAGTATAATGGATATATAGTTAAATTAAATACACTTGCACTTTATCAAGTAGAAAACGCATGTCTTTCCATTGAAATTATATTATATTTAAAAAGACACTATCATATTAATATAGAGGATAAAGCAATTATTGAAGGACTATATAAATCAAATTGGAAGGGCAGATTTGAAGTTATGATGCATCATCCTTTTGTAGTTATTGATGGAGCACATAATGAAGCTGGAATTGACAAATTAGTTTTATCATGTTCATCAATAAAAAATCCTACAATTATTTTTTCTGCTTTAAAAGATAAAAATACTAATGTTATGTTAGAGAAATTGTTGACAATATCAAATCATGTTATCGTAACTGAATTTAATCATTTTAGGGCAAAAAAAGCAAAAGATATTGCATATAATTATCCTGTAGAAGTAAATGAAAATTGGCAAGAAACAGTGGATAAATGCTTACTTGAATCCAAAAATTTAATCATTACTGGATCATTGTATTTTATTCAAGAAGTAAGAAAATATTTATTAAAGAAAGGGGACGCTACAATTAATTAAATGAAGAATGTACGGTTGAATAAATCGGAATTAACGCCTGTGGAGTAGAAATGACAAAGAAGCAGGAATTCTTTATATATGTAGCAATTGCATACATGTACATACAATTATTACTTTTACTTATTGTTATTCTTATTGGAATCATGACATTTAAAATTTTTCCTTTTAAACCTAGTATAAAAAAAATTGCATTAAGTTCTATACTAGTTGTAATTTCAGTTTTACTTAATTATTTATCTATTATGATTCCATTATTTGGATTCCCAAGTTTTAAAATAGGTTTTCAAACATTATCACTTATATTAGCTGGTGCATTATTAGAGCCAAGTTATGCGTATATTGTTGGACTATGTGTAGACATTATAGGTCTTATTATTGTACCTACAGCATTTCCTTTTTTTGGAATGACATTAAATAATATTTTACGTGTTTTAATTCCTTCAATATGGTTTTATTCTTTTAATAAAGTTAATTTGCATCAAATGAAAAAATACATCTACATATTTTTAAGTATTTTAATTACTTGTGCAGCGTTATATATTATAAATGTCAATAATATTACTGTGTCAAAACAAATCTATTTTATATCACCATTTTTAAAATTTTCTATTATTTTATTTATGTTATTTATTTTGTTTGTTGTTTATTTTTTATGCAAATTAACGATAAGGAAATTAGATAGTAATCAAAAATGTGATTTTTTAAAATGGATAAGTATTGTTATTATTGTAGAAATACTAGTAAATATTTGTTTGACACCATTATGGATACAATTTATGTATGGAATTCCTTGGATTGCATCCTTACTAATACGAATTATTAAAGCAATACTTATGTTGCCAATTGATATTGTAATTGGTTTTTGGTGTTATCAATTGTTTTTAAAAACATACAAGTAAAATACTTCTATGATTTTTCATAGAAGTATTTTTATTTCTTTAGTAAATCTAAATCTAAATAATCTAAGATTCCTAAATATATTGAATAAGCAAAATCGTATTGCTTATTTTTTAATAAATAGGCATCTTGCTTGTTAGTAATATAACCTAATTCAATTAAAATAGCAGGCATTTTAGTTTTTCGTAAAACATAAAGCGATGAATTGACACGCACACCTCTATTTAATGTGTTTAGATGATCTACAATACTATCTAATACGTCACTTGCTAATTCGAAAGCTTTTGTTTTAGGTTTATATACATAAACCTCAGTTCCTTTTGCTAGTTTATTTGTGCTAGAATTAGTATGAATACTAATAAAATAATCTGCATCCCATTTGTTAGCTAAATTAACTCTTTCTACAAGACTAGAACTATTGTTTGTTCCTAAAAGTTGTGTTGGAGATTTTCTAGATACTTTAACCTGAAATCTAGGATCGGCTTCTAAAATGTTTTGCAAATAAATACCTACTTGATAAGTAATATCTTGTTCTTTAAGACCATTAGCTGTAGCACCAGTATTCCAATTTGTTGGATTATGCCCTTGGTCAATAAAAATTTTGATTGAAATATTATCACCTACTTTTCAATATAATATATGCAAGTAGGTACATATAATTGATTATAATTTTAAAAAACATAAAACAATCTAATACTAAATCATAGATGTTACAACAAAATCTAATAATTATAATGTAAAAATGATTAATCAAAAAACGAATAAATAAATGATAAGAAAATAAATTAATACAATTTTATTTAAAAAATATATTTGTGTTTTTATTATTATTTTCTAGTAGTAAACAAATATTTTTAAATATGTAACATATGTGTTGACAGCTAAGAGAGAGATCTTTTATAAATATTATCCAAATCTTTATTTTATATGGAAAATGGTGTAAAATAAAGAATACATAGACGTAGAGAAGGGAGTATGTATGGCTAAAGAAATATGTTGTTATGGATGTGGAGCATCAATTCAAAATGAGAAGGAAAATCAAATAGGTTATGTACCTAAAAGTGCAATGAATAATGAGTATGTATTGTGTAAAAGATGCTTTCGAATGAAGAATTATCATGAATTATCTAAGTCGACATTAACTAGTGATGATTTTTTAAAAATTTTACAAACAATTGGTACAAAAGATTGTCTTGTAGTATATATTGTTGATATTTTTGATTTCAATGGAAGTATGATTGATGGACTAGTACGTCATGTTCATCATAATGATATTTTAGTTATAGCAAATAAGGTAGATGTTTTACCAAAGTCAGTTAAAGATACAAAAATTAAACATTGGATTAGAAGACAATTAAAAGAATATGGACTATATCCAAAAGATGTATTGTTGACAAGTGCAATTAAAAATTATCATTTAGATGAAATTATAGACAAAATTCATTTATACAGAAAAAACAAAGATGTATATGTAGTTGGAGTAACAAATGTTGGTAAATCAACTTTTATTAACGCATTATTAAAACACTATAGTGATAGTAATAATAAATATTTGATTACAACAAGTGAATTCCCTGGTACTACACTTGATTTAATTGAAATTCCATTAGATGATAATACATCATTGTATGATTCACCAGGTATAGTAAATCATCATCAAATGGCACATTTAGTGGATAGTCAAGATCTTAAATTAATATTACCAAAAAGTGAATTAAAACCTGCTACTTATCAACTTAATTCCAAACAAAGTTTATATTTTGGTGGATTAGCTCGACTAGATTACATACAAACAAGTAGTACATCACTTGTGTGTTTTATGCCAAAAACTATTAAGATTCATCGTACAAAATTAGAAAATGCAGATGCACTTTACAATCGTCATTTAACGTTGCACCCTCAAATTAGTTCTATTCAAACCATTGATCAAATGTCTATTTATCATTTTAAATCAGATCAAAAAAAATGTGATATTGTCATTTCAGGGCTAGGTTGGATTAGAATTAATGAAAATACAAAGGTGATTGTTCATGTACCTCAACAAATAGGTGTATTTATTAGAGAAGCATTAATTTAGAAAGGAAATAAATATGTTAACAGGAAAACAAAAAAGAGAATTAAAAAAAATGGCTCATCATCTTCATCCAATTTTTCAAATTGGAAAAGATGGTATTTCAAACAATTTACTTGAAGGGATAGATGATGCATTATTTAGTCATGAATTAATGAAAGTTAAATTATTAGATACATGTAAAGAAGACGTTAAAATTGCAGCACTAAAAATAAGCGAATATACTAAATGTGAAGTGGTACAAATTATAGGACGTACAATTGTTTTGTATCTATATCGTAAAGATGGAAAAATTCAAATCAAATAAACGAAAAATTGGATTATTAGGCGGTACATTTGATCCTATTCATTTAGGACATATTAATAATGCTACACTTGCATATAAGCAATTAGAGCTTGATGAAGTTTGGTTAGTTCCTGTATTAAATAATCCATTCAATAAAAATATCATTGCATCCCCTCAACAAAGAATAGAAATGATTAATCTTGCTATTAAAGATTATCCATACATTTCTTTATGTGATATTGAATTAAAAGCAAGTCCAGAAAAAAAATCATATACAATTGATACAATTCGTCATTTAAAATCATTATATCCATTTGATTTTTATTTTATAATTGGTTATGATCAGGTAGTTAATTTTAATATGTGGAAATCTGCTAGCGATTTAGCAAGCGAAGTGCAATTAGTAGCTATTCAACGATTAGGATATGAAAAATCATTCAATATAGATAAATATAATATGATTGAATTATTATGCACACCAAATGATATTTCTAGTACAAATATTCGTTTAGGAAAATGTTTAGAAGTAAACCCAAATGTGATGAATTATATGGTGATGAATTCTATTTATACAAAAACTATGATACAACCATACATGTCTAAAAAAAGGTATCTTCATACTTTGTCAGTTGCTTTGCTTGCCTATGATTTTGCAAAAAGTAATCATGTAGAGCCAAACAAAGCATACATTGCAGGGTTATTTCATGATATAGCAAAAGAAATGAATCAAGAAGAAATGATTAAGATTATGAAAGTTCATTTTCCACAATTTCTTCATTATTCACAAGCTGTTATGCACCAATGGGTGTCAGCATTTATTGCAAAAGAAGTTTTTAAAATTAAAGATAAAGAAATTTTACAGGCTATAGAAAACCATACTACTGGATCAATCAATATGTCTAAATTAGATATGTGTGTTTACTGTGCTGACAAATATGATCCAACTCGTGGCTTTGATTCATCAAAAGAAATATCTAAATGTAAAGAAAATATAGTAGAAGGGTTTAAATATGCATTGACTGATTTTTATGAATTTTCAAAAAAGAATAATAGAAAAATAGATAAGATTTTTTATGATATTTACAATAAATATGTTATGGAGGAATAAAGATGAAAAAATTAGAAATAATTATTAAGGCATTAAATGATAAAATGGGTGAAAATATTGTTGCAATTAATATGGAAGAAGTAAGTCCGATTTTTGATACATTTGTGCTTTGTACTGCTTCAAATGAAAGGTTAATGCAAGCAATAAAAGATAATGTTGAATTAGAAATGGAAAAAAACGGTTATTATGTTAAACAAATAGAAGGAATCCGAAAAAGTCAATGGTTATTAATGGATTATGGAGATATTATTATTCATATTTTTGATAAAGGAGAACGTGAATTATATAATTTAGAAAAATTATGGGGAGATTTACCTAGAATTGATATAGAGGAATATTTATAATATGGCATATCAAAATTTTGCTTACTATTATGATAGTTTAATGGATCCTAATTTCTACCAACAATACTTAGATTTTATATTAAAGCATGCCCATTTTCAAAGTGTACTAGAATTAGGTTGTGGTACTGGAATTACTGCAATTAATCTTGCAAAAAAGGGTAAAGTTGTATATGCTACTGATCTTTCTAAGGAAATGCTAGAAATAGCAAAAATGAATGCAAGTCACGCTAACGTTGATTTAATGCTAGGAAAAGTTGATATGTGTGATTTTCAAATCAACGAAAAAGTTGATCTAATATTATGTTTATGTGATTCACTAAACTATATAGGAAGTAGGAATAAAGTTAAACGTGTATTTAAAAACGTTTATGATAGTTTAGACAATCATGGTACTTTTATTTTTGATGTGCATAGTATATATAAAATAGATCATACTTTTTTAGAATATAAAGAAGAAGAACGAGATGAAGATTTTTATTTTTTATGGGAAGTTAATAAAGTAGATCAAGGAAAAATACATCATACAATCCAAATTGATGATTTTGAAAATAACGAACATGTTTTAGAACATCATACGCAAATAACTTATAGCATAGAAACGTACAAACAATTATTAAAAGAAGTACGTTTTAAATCTATAGAAATATATGCTGATTTTAAAGAATATGATGAAAAAGGGGATCGTGTAATATTTGTTGTTAAAAAGGAGGGATAATCATGATTGGAATTATTGGAGCAATGGAACAGGAAGTTAATGAATTAAAAAAATTAATGGATGTTAGTAAAACTGAAAAAAAATTAGATTATACATTCTATATTGGACTTATTGCAAATAAAGAATGTGTTTTAGTTCAAGGTGGAATTGGAAAAGTAAATTCAGCAATTTCTACTACATTATTATTAGAAAATTACTCGATTAAATATGTATTAAACATTGGTTCAGCTGGAGGATTAAATTTATCACAAAATATAGGAGATATAGTAGTATCTACAAATATAAGTTACCATGATGTAGATGTACAAGCGTTTGGTTATTTGTATGGACAAATACCTGGTTCTCCTGCAATGTTTCATGCTGATGAACATCTTAGAGATATTACAATTAATATACTCAAGAAGATAAATAAACCATACCATTGTGGTCTTGTAGTATCAGGAGATACGTTTATAAGTAATTCTAAACACATAAAACATGTAAATAATCATTTTAAAGATGCAATATGTGTAGAAATGGAAGCAGCTTCAATTGCACATGTTTGTCATATATATCATATCCCATTTATTATTATAAGATCAATTAGTGATATATATGGAAAAGGAGATAATTCAATTCAATTTGATGAATTTATTATAGATGCAAGTAAAGTATCCGCCAAACTTTGTTATAAAATTGTAGAACAATTGTGATTCACGATTTAAATCAATTCTTTAAGTTAATTTTGGATACTAATACTTGGATTTCTATTGCGAAATATTTTTATATATTAGGACCTATAGCACCTATAGGACTTGCTTTTATTGAATCTATTATTCCTGCACTACCATTAATTGTAATTGTAACGTGGAATGTTTACTCATTTGGTCCAATATTAGGTTTTTTGTATTCATGGATGGGGAGTGTTTTAGGATCTTTTGTGGTATTTAGTTTTTTTAGATTACTTAGTAACTCATTTTTAAAAAATAGATTAAATCAACGTAAATCAATTATACAATTTGAAGAAAAAGTGTTATACCAAAAAAGTTATATTTTATTTTTTATTTCAACATTGCCATTTACACCTAGTTTTCTAGTGAATATGGTATATGGATTTTCAAAATATTCTAAGACTTCATTTATAATCATGGTTGCTGCTGGAAAATTTATTATGATAGCTTCACTTGCAATTTTTGGACATTTGTTTCAGGCTGGAGTAACAAGAAATCCAATCAATCTTTTTTTAGCAATTATCTTTTATTGTGTATTATATTTGATTAGTCGTAAGGTTTTAAAAAAATATTAAGTTAGGTGAAAAATATGAATAAGATTGAATTATTAGCTCCAGCAGGAAGCTTTGATTCGTTAATTGCAGCAGTAACTAATGGAGCTGATGCTGTATATTTAGGTGGATCATTATTTAATGCTAGAGCATACGCAACAAATTTTGATAATGAAGAAATGATTAAGGCAGTAAATTATTGTCATCTTCATAATGTAAAGATATACGTAACAATAAACACTTTATATTATGATGAGGAGTTTAAGTCGTTAATTGAATATTTAGATTTTTTGTATTCTATTAACGTAGATGCATTAATTATTCAAGATATTGGATTATTAAGTATTATTGAGAGTAATTATCCTGAATTTGAAATTCATATTTCTACACAAGCAAGTGTTCATCAGTTAGCAGGAGTTAAATTATTTGAAAAACGAGGTGTTAATCGTGTTGTACTTGCTAGAGAAAATACAATCGAAGAAATACAATATATTTGTCAACATACTAGTATAGATATTGAAGTTTTTGTACATGGTGCTTTATGTATGGGATATTCAGGGCAATGTTTGATGTCTAGTCTTATAGGGGGACGTAGTGGTAATAGGGGAAAATGTGCACAACCATGTCGTTTACCATATATTTTAACAAAAGATGATATTGCACTTGATGATAATCCTCATTATTTGCTTTCTGCAAAAGATATTTGTACTTTAGAAAATATTGGGGCATATATTGATGCAGGAGTAACTTCGTTTAAAATAGAAGGAAGAATGAAGCGTCCTGAATATGTTGCACTAGTTGTAAAAAGTTATAGAGAGGCAATAGATTATTACATTAAGCATCATTCTAATAAAAATGTAAAACAAGAAATTCAAAATATACGTCAGATTTTTAACCGAAACCTATCTAAAGGACATGCGTTTTATGAAAAACAAATGATCACATATCACTATCCTGGTAATCTAGGTGTAGAAATAGGGGAAGTAGTTAATTACCATTCAAGAAAAAAATTAGTTAGTATTCAATTGAATAAAAATGTTTGCCAAGGCGATGGAATTCGATTTGGTTATACTGACTTAGGAAGAGTTATTAATAAGATGTATGTGAATAATCAATTAGTTCGTCATGGAAAAGAAAATGAAATTGTTGAAGTAGAATTTAATGAATTTGTAAAAGTAGGTACTAAAGTATTCAAAACGTCTTCTTTAGAGCTTAATCAACAAATTAACCATGAAATTCAACAGCATCAATTCAATGATGATATATACATGAAACTACAAGGAAAAATAAATGATAACTTAATACTAGAAATTACTGATGGCAAACATTTAGTACAAATCAAAAGTGAATGTAAACTTGAAAAAGCTAATCACCAAGCATTAGACCATGAGAGGATAAAGACACAATTAGCAAAATTAGGTTCAACTATTTATCAAGCAAAAAAAATTGAGATTGATTTACCTGATGAAATCCAATTTCCTATTAAAGAAATTAATCAATTAAGAAGAGAAGCAGTTTGTAAGTTAGATAATATTAGAATTGCTCACCAACGACCAACATTACATACATCATTAAAAAAACAAACACTATATACAAAAAAAATAAATGAAATACATGTTTATGTAACTAATTTAGATCAGGCAAATGCTGCATTAAAATGTAATATTGACGTACTTTACGTTCCATTTGATTTATATGAATACTTATATTTAGCATCTTCTAAGGTCCAAATAATTCCTTATGTTCCTAGAATTATTAATGATGAACAGTTAAATGATATAAAAAATAGCAAATTGTACCCATTAATAAATACTATTATGATTTCTGATCATGGTGCATTGCAAACATTTAATGAAAAGAATAAAGTAATAAATAGTAGCTTAAATATTTTAAATAGTTATTCTATCAATGATTTAATGTTTGAACAATCGTCTATTATCTTATCTTTAGAATTATCCAAAAAACAAATTAATGAAATTGCAACGTCGCATAAAACTGGAATTATTGTATATGGAAGAAATGAACTGATGATTGCAAATTATTGCCCAATTTCACAACATTATTTTAATGAAATTAGGCCTGGATGTAACTTATGTAAGCATGCAAACTATAGTTTAGTTGATCGAAAAAACCAAAAATTTCCTATTATCATGAATCAGCAATGTAAAATGAAATTATTAAATTCAAAGGTTTTATTTGTTGATAGATTAGAAGATATAAATGTTGACTTTATTGTTTTAAAATTTACAATTGAATCTCAAGATGAAGTTACTAAAATAGTTCAAGATTATATAGATAACCTACAAAAAAATCATAAAAGTATGATTAAATCTCAATATGATTATACTGTAGGATATTATAAATAATAGACTATTTTGTATTTTGTTTTAGTTGAATAACAAAAATTGAAAATAATGTCGTAATATGTTAGAATGCAAAAGAGGTGATAGAATGGCTATTGATATTTCTTTAGCAAAACGCTTAAAAACATATCGAAATTTTAAACATTTGACTCAAAAAGAAGTTGCTTCGTATTTAGAAGTTCCTCATTCTGCTATTTCTGATATAGAAAATGGAAAACGTGATATAACTGTAGGAGAACTCAAAATATTATCCAATTTATATGGTCGAAGTGTTGAAGAAATTATAAGTGGAAAAAAGTACGATTACTATAATATTGCAAATATAGCACGTCTTTTATCAGAATTACCAGAAGACGATTTAAGAGAGTTAATGTTTATTATTGAATACAAACGTAAACGTATAGAAGATAGATTAAATAAAAACAATGAGGATTAATACACTTCATTGTTTTTTTATTAAGTATTATACAATTATAACTTCCTATAATATATATTATGTTAACCAAATACTATAAGAATAAAGATATTATGATAAATGACTGGATAATTATGCCACAAACTTCTAAAAAAAGAAATATTTGTATTTTATATTTTTGGTAATTTTGATGCAACGCTAATATCGCACTTATCATTAAAAGTGAACTAATAAACGCAAAACTTATTTGTAAAATTTTAACATCTTTACAAGTATATCCAGCCATTAAGAATACTGCGGCTAAAAAATAAGTAAACGTAATTGTTCTTACTAATTTTTTTGGATCTGTAGACACCTTAAAACCTCCTTATAATGTGATTGATTTTATAAATATTGCAGGATTGATTGTCCAATTTTTGGTAATTCAACTTCAAAGTTGTCAGCTATAGTTGTACCGATTATTGCAAAAGTATCAAATTCTCCTAAATCTCTTGCCTTTTTATTAGCTTTAGTATATGCAATAAAAGGAACTTGTTCTCTTGTATGATCACTTCCCTTATATGTAGGATCATTTCCATGATCAGCAGTAATAATTAATAAATCATCATCGTTTAAATAATACATTAAATCTAGTAATTGTTTATCAAACAGCTCTAATGCTTTTGCATATCCAATAGGATTTCTACGATGTCCATACAATGAATCAAAATCTACTAAATTGATAAATGCTAATCCTGTAAAATCTTTTTTTGCTAATTCAATAGTTTTATTCATTCCATCTTCATTACTTATTGTGGGATGTGATTCTGTAATACCTTTGCCACAAAAAATATCATTAATTTTTCCTACAGATATTACATCATATCCTTTATCTGCTAATGAATTTAGTACAGTTTTATCAAATGGTTCTAATGCCCAATCATGTCGATTAGACGTACGAATAAATTCTCCTTTTTTTTCTCCTATAAAAGGTCTTGCAATAACACGCCCTACTTTCCATTCATCTTTCAATAATAATTCTCTTGCAATTTTACAATATGTATAAAGATTATCCAATCCTACATATTTTTCATGTGCAGCTATTTGAAATACAGAATCAGCAGATGTATATACAATTAAATCTCCTGTTTTAATTTGATGTTCTCCATATGTATCTATAATTTCTGTGCCACTAGAAGCAATATTTCCCACTGTCTTTCTTCCTGTTAAACGTTCAAATTCATCAATAAATTCTTTTGGAAATCCTGTATCAGTAAAGGTTTTAAAAGGTTTTTCGACCTTTAATCCCATCATTTCGTAATGTCCGGTCATTGTATCTTTCCCATTACTTAACTCATTTAATCTAGCTATTGTAGCTAAATTGAATGGTAATTTATATATTCCTTTAAAGTCGCCTAATGAACCTAACCCTAATCCTTCTAAGTTTGTTAAATTGATTTGATCTACATAATCACAAATATGTTTTAAAGTATTTGTCCCTTCATCACCATATTGTTTTGCATCCTTAGCATTTCCAATTCCAACTGAATCTAAAACAATGGTAAATATTCTTTTATATTTTTTCATTTTTTTCCTCCGTATTTCTTGGATGATATTTATTATATTCATCTATCATTTTTTGGTTTGTTACATGTGTATAAATAGTAGTTGTAGAAATACTTGAATGTCCCAACATTTCCTGAATAGAACGTAAATCTGCACCATTATTTAACAGATGAGTAGCAAAACTATGCCTAAGTGTATGTGGCGTAATATTGGTTTTGATATTTACAAGTGCTGCTTTTTTTTTGATCATTTTCCAAAAGCTTTGACGTGATATTGCATTTCCTTGATAATTTAAAAACAAATAATTACTTTCATGATTTTTTTGTAATAATGGACGATATTCTTCTATATACAAGGTCAATAACTCCACCATGTAATCACCTATAGGAATAAATCTTTCTTTGTTACCTTTTCCTAGACATTTTATTAATTGATTAGTCAAGTTTATATCATTTAATGTAAGTTGAACTAACTCACTAATTCTTAATCCAGTTGCATACATTAATTCTAGCATACATCTGTCTCTACATGTTAACTCATCAACGATTTGAACACTATCTAGTAACTTATTTACATCGTTTTCAGATAATACAGATGGTAGTTTTTTATCTAATTTTGGAAATGAAAAATTATGAATAGGATTTGTTCTTATATACTCTTCTCTAATACAAAACTTAAAAAAATTATTTAATGTTGACAAGTTGTGCGAATACGTAGAGTTCATTTTATTTTGTAGATCAGACAAATATTTTTCAACCATTTGTTGATCAATTTCTTCAAGATAACATATTTTATATTTATGATACAAAAATTCTTCAAAATGGTAAAGTTCACCTATATACGATTTAGTTGTATTTGGCATTAATCCTTTTTCAATGCTTATAAATTGATGATAATCCATTAGAACGTCTTTAATTTCGTGTTTCATTAAATCACCACTGTAATTATATCATTTTCTATTAGTTTATTCCATATTTTGTTAAGGAATATATATTTTTAAAATAATACTTATAAAAACTATTGTTAATGTTATAAATACATAATTTATATAATAATTTAATAAATCTATAGCTTTTAATCGTTCTTTAAAAACAAAAGTAATAGCAAATACATTCATTGATATTTCAATGGCTCCATTTAATATAACAAAAATACCAATTGTTTGAGTTAATATAAATAATAGTTCATTTATTGTTTTTAAAAAACCTAATGATTGAGTAAAGATGACATAGATGTAATTTCCTATATGTACTCCATATAAAAATGTAATAACTCCAATAATTAAAATACCAAAAACATGAAATGATGAAAAAATAATTAAGAAAATCAGACATAATATAAAATACAAATACAATTTTAAAACGTCCATATTAATCAAAGATGAATAGATAGAATCAAACATTATCCATACAGATTGATGATTAAGCTTTAATATTATTGCTAAAATAAAACCACTACCAAGTAATATCGTTGAAAAAAGATATATTAATTGATAATGGTTTAAATAATCTAAAATTTTTCTTTTCATGTAATCACCTCCATTACAAGTTATGATTACATAATAAAGTTTATTCATTAAAATAAATATTTAATTAATAACAGCTTACACCAAGTGATGACGATTCAGTTTTATGTGCTAAACGTAATCGATCTGAAATCATTGCAATAAATTCTGAATTAGTTGGTTTAGATTTTGTTGCAGAAACTGTATACCCAAATATGTCATCAATAGCATCAGTATTTCCCCTATTCCATGCTACTTCAATTGCATGTCTAATTGCACGTTCTACTCTAGATGATGTTGTGTTATACATTTTAGCAATATCTGGATATAATACTTTTGTTACTTGTCCTAAGATATCACTGTTATAATATGCTTCCATAATTGACGAACGTAAATATACATATCCTTTTATATGAGCTGGAATTCCTACCTCGTGAAGGATTTCAGTAATTTCATTTTCTAATTTTACTTTTTGATATTTTTCTAATTCGTCATTTCCATAGGTTACGGTTTCATTCGTTTGGAAATTAATAATATCTGTTACTGTACGTGAAAAATAAGTTAAATTCACTGGCTTTTTGAAACAATAATTTACATTGTATGCATTTAACATTTGTGACATCATATCTGATAAAAAGTCAGAGATTCCAATTATTTTCAAATTAGGATTAAATTCTTTTGAAGTACAGTATTCTTTTAAAATAGATAATCCATCAATCCCTGATAACATTAAATCAATAATTAATAGATTGTAATCGTTTTTAAATAGTGATTCAATGCAATCATTCCCATTTGTTACAATATCAATAATAGGCATCAAATTTGAATTTTGTAATACTGCTTTCATTTGGTTAGCTAAATTAATATTGTCTTCTGCAATTAAAATTTTTAAAGTGTTCATTTTGTCCCCCTCAATGTTCACTTCTATCAGCAATATATAGTATAAACTTTTTTTACAAAAAAGAAAGTGTATATTCTATTATTTTGTAAAATAATTATTTAATTTCATTATTTTTGTATATTTTTACACTAGTTTTAAATAAAAAAACATAATTCGACATCATTTGTCTAAAAAAAAAAGACACGAATTGTCCTTTTTTAGTATAATTAGTTTAAATTAGATGATTGCTCTAACATCCATTCAATATAAACTCCATAGCCTATTTGTCTATCTTTAGCATTTACATGCGAAATAGCACCAATTATTTTATCATTTTGTATAATGGGTGAACCACTCATTCCTTGAATAATACCATTTGTTTTCTCTAAACCTTTAGAATCTACAATTTTAAACGTGATACCTTTAGGTTCAGCACTAGATTGTTTTTTTAAATCAATAATTTCGATATCAATTTTTTCTACATCTGATCCGTTTAATACTGTTAATACATAAGCACTACCTAATTTAATCTCATCCATTTTTGCAGATTCCATTAAATTAGTATTATTTTGCTCATCATACGTACCAAATACCCCTAAATCAGTATTCTTTTTTACCATTCCTATTTTTTTGTCTTCCTCAATTACTGCTATCTTTTCACCAGTTTTTTCATCAGTATTTTTGACAATATTATTGACTCTTGAATTGCAAATTTTACCGTTTGCAATCTCTAAATTTAATGCAGTATCATTAAGTGAATGTCCTAAAGCACCAAAGGATTGGTTACTTGGATCATAATAAGTCATTGTCCCAATTCCTGCAGTTGTATCTTTAACGTATAATCCAGTTTTAAATGTATTTGATATAGGATCGTATGAAACTTTTAAATCACGATTCATTTTAGTTGTATCTCTAAGCAATGTGATGCTTACTTTTAGATCGTGATTAAGCGAATTTTGAATCATACTTCCTAAATCATTGATGGAAGATACATCATGATTATTGACCCCTATAATAAGATCTCCAGGTAAGAAATCATCATTTTTAGGATTATATACTGTTTGATTAATAGTATAATCATAGGTACCTGTAATGTATATCCCATTATAATTTAAAATTATACCTATTGATTCGCCACCAGGAATTAAAGGAATTGCAAATACACTAAACGTCGAAAAAATAACTGTAATTACAATTATAAAACTATGTAACACTTTCTTTTTCATGATTTTCCTCCTTATTTTATTTGTTACATACTTATTATGTAAAAATAAAGAGTTTTAATACTAAAGTAAATTTGATTCAATATTTCTAACTAATATTAAAATAATTATTATACTTTTTATATTTTGTTATATCAGCATGAAAATAAAACAGTCATTTCAATAAAAAATAATATGACTGTTTCAAAATTAATTAATTTGTTTTATTAAAAATCATTTTTTGTTTGAAGTAAGTTTTTTGCTTGTAGTAATGCACTTTTACTAACTGTAGAACCAGAAATCATTGTAGCTAGTTCATTTATTACTTGCTCTTTGTTAAGATATCTTGTATTAGTAGATGTATTATTATTAATAGTTGTTTTTTCTACATAAAGATGTTGATTTGCAAAGCATGCAACTTGAGGAAGGTGTGTAATACAAAGTACTTGCTTAGAATTAGAAATTTTTTTCATTTTTTGACCGATAGCATAAGCAACTTTTCCACTTACTCCAGTATCTACTTCATCAAATATAATACATTCAATAGGTGTTTTTGAAATTAAAACAGTTTTTAATGAAAGCATAATCCTAGACAATTCCCCGCCTGATGCTATTGTAGCAATAGGTTTTAAATCTTCTCCTTTATTTGTAGAAATTAGAAATAAAATATTATCATATCCATTTTGGTTTAATTTAGTTGTTGTTACTTCTATTTTAAATATTGCATTCTCCATATGAAGATGATGTAATTCTTCTGTAATTTTTGCAGAAATCTTACTTGCAGTATCTATTCTTATTTCATGTAATTGATCGGCTAATTGATTACATTCATTTTTTAATTGATCCAACTCTAAATACATTTTCGACATTAATTCATCTTTATGATTTAAAAAATGGATATGATTTTCAATTTCTTTTTTCTTTTCAATAATTGTTTGAATAGATGGCGAATATTTTTTTCTTAATTTTTGAATAACAAACAACTTTTCTTGAATAAGATTATATCTATCTTCATCATAGTCTAATGATTGATAAGTATCATAAATAGACTCTACAAGATCATTTAAACGATAATATGTATCATTTAATTCTTGATAATAGGTATTAAATGATTCAATATCTGAAATATTTTTAATTGCATCAATTGCATTGCTTAAATTTGACATAAAACCATATTCATCACTTGATAATTTAGAAAAAATTGAAATTTGCTTTTGAATTTTTTCGTAACTTTTCATTTTCAGTTGCTCATTTTCCAATTTTTCTACAGAATCATTTTCAAAATCAAATTGGTTAATTTCATTTAATTGGGTTTGGTAAAATTCTAATTGTTCTAAATTTTGTTCTTCATTTTCTAATTTTTCAAGTTTATTTTTTAATTCTATATATTGTTCGTATTTAAATCGATATTGAGTAAGTAATTCATTAATTTGTTCTTCATGATAACTATCTATGATTATCATATAGTTTTTTGGATTTAATAAATCTTGTGTATCAAATTGAGAATGGATATCAATAAATGTAGACATAATTTCTTTAAGCAATGAACCAGAAACAACTCTACCATTAATGCGACACATTCCTTTTCCAGATTGATATATTTCTTTAGTAATAGTTACATATTCATCGTCACACTCTAATCCAAATTCATTTAATTTTTGAATGAGTGCTGTGTTTGGATCAATTGTTGCTTCAACAATGGCTTTATCAGTTCCTTTTTTTACCAATGAAGTGTTAGTACGATTTCCAATAAGTTGTCCAATCGCATCAATAATGATTGACTTTCCTGCACCTGTTTCTCCAGTTAGTACTGTCATTCCATTGTTAAATGAAATGGATATTTTATCAATAATTGCAAAATTTTGAATAAATAATTCTTTAATCAAACTTCTCACCTACTTTTTAAAAAACTGATGTGTATTTTCTACTAAGGTTGTAAAATCAAAGTGTTTGTCTTGTTCTCCTTTTTGAAATAAACCTAAAAATTCAATATTACCATGTCCTCCTGTAATTGGAGAGAAATCAATATTTACTAATTTAAATCCGTTATCGTTTGCAATTTTTTGAATATTCATTAAAACTGCAATGTGAATATCTTTATCCTTTACAATTCCTTTTTTTCCTATTTGTTCTTTTCCTGCTTCAAATTGAGGTTTAATCAAAGCAACTACTTTGCCATCGTCGCTTAATATATGAAACAAATTAGGAAAAATATGTTTTAGTGAAATAAATGATACATCTATAGTACAAAAATTAGGAGTTCCTACATTAAATCGATCTAAATTTACAGTACGAAAATTAGTTTGTTCCATTACAATTACTCGACTATCATTGCGTAATTTCCATACAAGCTGATTAGTCCCTACATCAAGAGCATATACTAACTTTACTCCATTTTGTAAACCACAATCTGTAAATCCTCCAGTTGAGGAACCAATGTCTAGCATAATTTTATCTTCTAATTGTAAATCAAAGGATTGAATTGCTTTTTCTAATTTTAGTCCACCTCTTGAAACATATTTTAAAACTTGTCCCTTAACAAATAATGGGGTTTCTGTATCTATTTTGGTTCCAACTTTATCTATTCGGTCATTTTGATCATAAACAAGTCCAGCCATAATGGCACGTTTTGCTTTTTCTCTTGAGTCAAAAAAACCCTTTTCTACTAACAAAACATCTACCCTTTCTTTTTTCATTGACTAATCTCCATTACAACATCTTTTAAACTTTCAAGATCTACATTTTCAAGTTTTAATAATTCATCAACATCTCCTTGAGGAGTATAATGATCTTTTACAGCTATGTGAATAATATGTTTTGAAACATGATTATTCATATAATATTCATTAATATACAATCCTAATGATGCATTTTCTAAAACTGTTTCATAAATTATAATATTTTCATACTCTTTAGATATTCTATCTAATAAATCATTATCCATAGGTTTCATAAATCGTGCATTCACTAGGTCTACCTTTAAATTATTCTCTAAAATCATCGATTTTACTTTATTAACTTTATCACCATACGTAATAATAATAGATTGATGATGATGATTGATTACGTATTCCCATTTTCCAATTTCTATTGTATCTGTAATTAATACATCTTCATCTAATACAGCTTGTTTAGAAACTCTAATAACATAAGGATGATCATTTTTTTGAAATGCAGTATTAATATATTGTTTAGCCTCTAATGCATTAGATGGCGTAAATATCACAATATTTGGAATTGCCATTAGTAATCCAATATCAAATACACCATGATGTGTTTCTCCATCCTCACCAACAAATTCAGCTCTATCTACCGAGATTAACATTGGTAAGTCCATACGTCCTACATCATGATTTAACTGATCATAGGCACGTTGTAAAAAAGATGAATACATAGAAACAAATGGTTTTTTTCCAGATATACTTAACCCACACGCAAAAGTCATAGCATGTTGTTCTGCTATTCCAACATCAAATGAACGTAATGGAAAATCTCTAAAGATGTTATCTAATTTTGAACCTGAAATCATTGCAGGCGTAATAGTAACAATATCTTGATCAAAAGCCATTGCTTTATAAACCTGTAAAGCAATTACTTCTGACCATGTTTTTTCATTTTCACCTAGCTTACAAATCGGCTCTCCTGTATTGACATCAAAAGGACTAACACCATGCCATTTTCCTAATTCATCATTTTCTGCAAACTCATATCCTTTTCCTTTTTTAGTAATAACATGTACTACTACGCTATTACTAGAGTTTTTTGCCTTATTTAAAGCTCTAATCAAGTCAGAAAAGTCATGTCCATCAATAGGACCTAAATAATCTACACCAAATTCTGAAAAAATAGTTTCATCGATTAAATTGTTACGAATATGATCTTTTATTTTTTTGGTGAATTTATAAATTGGTTTTCCAAATGGAACATGTGATAACAAGTCTTTATACTCTTGTTTAGCTTTATTGTATGTCATAGATGTACGAATTGATGACAAAAAGTTACTAATACCACCAACATTTTTAGAAATTGACATTTGATTATCATTTAAGATGATAATAACTTTAGAATTAGTTGATCCTAAATGATTTAATGCCTCTAACGACGGACCACCAACAATAGATGCATCACCAATAATTGGAATAATATTATATTGCTCGTTATTTAAATCTCTAGCAATTGCCATTCCTACTGCACTAGAAAGTGCAGTACAAGAGTGACCCGCTTCATAGGCATCATATGGTCCTTCATTACGTTTTTGAAATCCTGAAATACCATTTAGTTTTCTTAATGTATGGAATTGACTTGCACGTCCTGTTAAAATTTTATGTGTATAACTTTGATGACCTACATCAAAAATCATTTTATCTTCAGGTGCGTTAAAAACATAGTGTAATGCAATAGTTAATTCAACAACACCAAGATTACTTGATAAATGTCCACCAGTTTGTGAAACATTTTGAATTAAAAAACTACGTATATCTTTAGCTAAATCATCTAATTCATTATAGCTTAATGCTTTGATAAAAGTTGGATCCTTTATATTTTTAATATTCATTCTTACTTCACCCTCTTTATTATGGTTTCAAATATTTCTACAATAACCTTTTGATTGATATCTAATTGATTTAATAATTCTAATGCATTTTGAAAATGTTGTTCAACTAAACATGATGCTTGGTGCATTCCTAAAATAGTTGTATAAGTAGATTTGTCATTAGATAGGTCGCTACCAATATTTTTTCCTAAAATTAATTTGTCTCCAACAACATCTAAAATATCGTCTTGAATTTGATAGCAAATTCCAATATTCCATCCTATTTTTTTAAATGCATTTATATCTTCTTCGCGCCCAATTAAAGTACATGCCATTATAAACGCTGCAATAAATAACATAGCAGTTTTATGTTCATGTATATCTACTAGTTGTTCTAATGTTGCTTTATTGTTTTCATAGAATATATCTTGTTGTTGTCCATAAATCATTCCGTTTTGTCCACTACATGTAGATAAAATCTTAACACATTTTACAATCTTGTCAGCTGCAATATTCATTGATGAAAGCGTTGAAAAAGCTAAAGTAAGTAATGCATCACCTGCTAATATTGCAGTTGCTTCGTCAAATTGTTTATGGCATGTTTTTTGTCCACGTCTTAAATCATCATTATCCATTGCAGGCAAATCGTCATGGATTAAGGAATATGCATGAATCATTTCTAATGCACATGCTGCATCTAAATATGGTAAATAATCTTTATTGTAGGCTTCAATTGTTTTTAGTAGTAAAATAGGACGTAATCTTTTACCTGGTGAAAGCAACGAATAATTCATTGCTTCTTTTACTATTCCATTCTTACATTCGTTTACAATTTCTTGTAATCTATTATCAATTACTTCTTGTATATTCATAATATGACCTCTTATTTTTGATCAACTATTTTTATAATTTCTTGTTCAAAATTATTTAATTTATCATGACAATATTTTGAAAGTTCCATACCTTCCTTAAATAATTCGATTGATTTTTCTAGTGATTCTTCGTTCTTTTCGATTTTACTTACAATTTCTTCTAAACGTTTCATTGCTTCTTCTAAACTTAACTTATTCATGATATTTCTCCTTTACATTTACTAAAAGTTTTCCTTGCTTTAATTGTACAGTTAATTCATCATTTACTTTAACTTGTGTACTTTTAGTTACTAATTGGTCATCTTGACTAACTAACGAATAACCTCTTTTTAGAACATTTAATGGACTCACTAAATCTAGTTGTTGAATTAAATTTTGATAATCAAGGTTTTTAGTATTAAATTGACTTAATACATTTTGTTTCATTTGATTTTGAAAATTGTTTAAATTAATCTTAGATTCATCCACAAATTTTATTGTAAGATGACGTAACGATGTATAATATATTTTATATTTATTTTGATAATCGACTAGCATGTTTTTAGTACAATTATTCATTTTTACTAACATAGTATCTATTTTTTGATAGTAGTCATTTAACATATTTTGAGGTTGTACAAAAAAATGGTGATTTTCTAGTTGAACAATTTGTTGCCTATTATAAGATATTTTATGATTTAATAATGTTTGTATATAATTTATAGTATTTTCTATCCCTTCAAGTACTTCGTTTTTGTCTGGAACTGCTAAAGCTGCAGCAGCGGTTGGTGTTGGAGCACGTCTATCGGCAACATAATCAATTAGTGTTATATCACTTTCATGACCAACTCCACTGATAATAGGAATATTTGTATTATATACTTTTCGTACTAATTCTTCATTATTAAAATTCCATAAATCTTCTATTGATCCCCCACCTCTAGCAATAATTAAAACGTCTACACCTTCATTAATAGCTAAATCAATTTTACGTATAATATCTTCGTATGCTTTATTACCTTGTACTAGTGCTGGAAATACAAGAACGTTTGCAATTGGATATCTTGTTTGAATTGTTTTAATGATATCTTCAAGTGCCGCACTTGGTTTTGCGCAAATAACTCCTATTTTTTTAGGATATAACGGAGGATTTAACTTATGCTTATCATCAAATATTCCTTCTAAATATAGTTTCTTTTTAAGTTGTTCATACGCAAGATACAACTGCCCTAGTCCATCTAATTCAATTTTATATACATATAATTGAAAATTTCCTGCAGCTTCATATACAGACAAACTACCAACAATTAAAACTTTTAATCCATCTTGAAGTTTCATATTTAATTTACTTGCATATCCTGCAAACATCACTGCGTTAATACGTGATTTATCATCCTTTAATGTAAAATAAATATGACCAGATTGATGATATTTTAAATTGGATATTTCTCCTTGAATAAATATTTTTTGTAAATGTGAATCTTCATCTAATTTTGCTTTTAAATAATGATTTAATGTTGAAACAGTAAGATATTGTTTATTCATTATACAATAGAATGTAAAATTCCATTAATAAACTTATAAGATTCAACATCACAATACTCCTTAGATAATAACACTGCTTCATTAATAACAATTCGTTTATCTACATCCATTTCTAATATTTCACATGCAGCAACATCTAGTATAGCTAGTTCTAATTTACTTAACCTATCTAATGCCCAACCTTTTTTTAGATGACGTGCAATTTCATGATGATATTGATTTATATTAGTCAATGTAGTTTCAAATAATTGTAATGCAAAATTTAATGCACTTTGGTCTTCTTGTAATTCTTGGTTATCCACTATATATTCTTTTATTTCCTCTATATTTACTAAATCTTCTTTAAGAACAAGGTATTGATATATCCCTATCATTGCATTTGTTCTAGCTATTTGTCTACGTGTTTTCGACATAAATTGATCCTCCAATATTATTTAAAGCTTTTAACATTATAGCATACATTATACAAAAAAACCAGTTTATCACTGGTTTAAAACTCTACTCCTACAATGTTTACATTAATGTATTTTGGTATTACATTTGTCATTTCTTGAATTGCACTTGAAACTTTAGCTTGAATTTCTTTGGCAATTGTACTTGCAATCACCCCGTATGAAATTTTTAAACTAATTGTAATGATAAGTTGATGATCAACAATTTCACTAACAACTGGTCCTTTATTATATGAAAAGATACCTTGTTCTTCAATAAATACTCCTTTAATATCTTTAAGTGTTTGTTCAACTATAAAATTAAAAACGGGTAATCCTATATTTATTTTTCCATATTTTTCATTTGAAAGATTGCTATAATATATATTTTGTGCCATAATCCCAACTCTCCTTTACTACTAATATTGTATAAAAATATAGGAGAAAATACAAGTAATATTCAATGATATTTTGGATTAAAGCAATCCATACTTATTTTTAATAAATTTAATCAAGAAATATTTTCTAAATATTTTTATTTAATTTTTTAAACAAACTTTACTTCAACAAGTAATTTTGAATCAATCGTTTCATAAACTAAATTAATAATTTTTGATACTTCTTCGTTAGTGCTTTCTTGTTTTTTAATATTAACCCTTACAACTTGATCATTTATTTCAACAAGCACTTCTTCATATCCTAATTCTTTAATTGCATTGACCAACCTATTTTCTATATCCTGGTTTTTATTAACATCTTCTATTTTTTGTAAAGCACTAGTAATTTGTGAAACATCACTTGATGAAGAAGCTATAATAGAGTTATAGCCAGCCACTTCATCCTTTCTACGATTATCTAAATCTGCTTGAAGTTTTTCAAAATCAACTGTCTGTGATTCAGTTTCAACTTCTTCATTAACCGCTATATTATTATCTATTGGTGGTAAAAGTATATAGTAAATAGTGTCAACCTCAAATAATAATTTCCTACTTTTTTAAAAATATAAGCATTAATTTTT
>JAHHSU010000090.1 GCA_020025035.1 Thomasclavelia sp.
GTAGTACAAATTGCATTATTTATATTTTTAATGTAGTTATTATATTTTTTGCTTGATGGGTATGATGAAATTTTTAAAAAATAATTGAAACTTTTTATTGATAGATAAAATATGATATCTATTTATGTAAAAGAAACTATTTACTACTTTTTCAAGTATTTTTTTGAATATAAAAATTTCACAATAGTGAATTCATTATTGAATTTCATTACATTGTGGACTATAATGATAGTATAAAACAAGTATAGGAGGAATAAATTAAATGGCAGTAAAAGTTGCAATTAATGGATTTGGACGTATTGGTCGTCTAGCATTTAGACAAATGTTTGGAGCAGAAGGATATGAAGTTGTGGCAATCAATGACTTAACTAATCCTAAAATGTTAGCACATTTGTTAAAATATGATTCAGCACAAGGTAGATATGTAAAAGGAGATACAGTGTTTGCTGATGAAGATTCAATTACTGTAGATGGTAAAAAAATTAAAATTTACGCAGAAGCTGATGCATCAAAGTTACCATGGAAAGAATTAGGAGTAGATGTAGTATTAGAATGTACTGGTTTTTATGTTTCTAAAGATAAATCACAAGCACATATTGATGCTGGAGCAAAAAAAGTAGTTATTTCAGCACCTGCTGGTAATGATTTACCAACTATTGTGTATGGAGTAAATGAAGGTACATTAACTAAAGAAGATACTATTATTTCAGCAGCATCATGTACAACAAACTGTTTAGCACCTATGGCAAACGCATTAAACAAATTAGCACCTATCCAATCTGGAATTATGTTAACAGTTCACGCATATACTGGAGATCAAATGGTATTAGATGGACCACATAGAAAAGGTGATTTAAGAAGAGCACGTGCTGCTGCAGTTAATATTGTACCTAATTCAACAGGTGCTGCAAAAGCAATTGGATTAGTTATTCCTGAATTAAACGGAAAATTAATCGGTTCAGCACAACGTGTTCCTGTTCCAACAGGTTCTACAACAATTTTAACAGCTGTAGTAAAAGGAAGTGTAACAGTTGAAGAAATTAACGCAGCGATGAAAGCTGCATCAACACCTTCATTTGGGTATACAGAAGAACCATTAGTATCATCTGATATTATTGGAATCACTTATGGATCATTATTTGATGCAACTCAAACTATGGTAAAAGATTGTGGAAATGGTACAACTGAAGTTCAAGTAGTATCATGGTATGATAATGAAAATTCATACACTTCTAACATGGTTAGAACAATTAAATATTTTGCTGAATTAAGTAAATAAGTAGATAACATTTATTTTTAATATTATTTAAGATAAAAAATGAACCATATAAGTGGTTCATTTTTATTTGTATAAAAATAAATCTTTCACTAAGACATGAATATAGAGATGTTGATAGATAAAAAACATACAAATTTGTATATATTTTTTATAAAATTATTAGATAGATTACCGTTATCTTTGCATGGAATAGTTGTTAAAAATATTGATGAGTGTCCAAATTGTAATGTTGAATGCCTCCAATAAAACTATATGCTAGATAACCTTGATTGCATAATTCATCAGCAACTCTTGCACTGCGTATACCACTTTGACATAATAAGTAAAATGACTTGTCTTTTAAATTAGATACATAATGTTGTAGATTATCTTCTTGAATATTGATAAAACCAGGTATGTGAAAGTTATCATATTGTTCTTTAGAACGTATATCAATAAGTAGTTGTTGAGTTTTAATCAAATAGGGTATTTGATCTAAACTAATATAGTTAGCATTTCGATAAGGAAATAATGTCATAGTTTCACCTCCATTATAGTTTATGAAAGTAATCTAAATACGCATAAGTTTAAGTCTAATATTTAAAAAATTTTAAAAGTTATAAATTGTAAAATAAAGTGTCAGTATAGAATAAAAAATGCACCAGTTATAAACTGTGCTATAATTAGTTTGTATATATGCTAACATAAATATGTACAAAAATGATCATTTAAAAATGTACAAATAT